>JAJRXD010000021.1 GCA_024276465.1 Deltaproteobacteria bacterium | reverse complement strand
GCGGGCGGCCTTTCTTTTGCTTCATTTTCTTTGGCCGTCAAAGAAAATGAAGGTTAGCTTTTGGCCATTCATTTCTTCTTATGGCTTAGCCTATGATCTGTGACCTTGCCCTCAGGGCAAGGTTTTTACTGATAGAATAAATTTATTAAACCCATCGCCAGTATTGTTAGCTAAGTTAAGCGTTTTTCCCTTATTTTTTACAGCTACATTGCAGATGTCCTCATCTCCATTGGCTGTTTCAAAAGCCACAGACTGAAAATACTGAATACTATCATAACAGCAAGCATGGGCCACTGTCCGCGCAGTGCTGCAACGTCTTTTTTGAAAGTATGTCTGCTGATCTTCCGGGCTGCCCATAAACTGTATATATGACCCACCCCGACTAAAATTACCTGCAGAATCCATAACACGCTCAATGATGCAAGTGGGGGGATAGAAAGTCCTGCTGTTCCGAACAGGTTCCAGTTCCAGCCAAAGGGGTCACTTATAAGAGCAAATATCTTGGGGCCTTCCATTAACAAATGTTCAAGGTTGTGCGCAAGATGGTAAAAAAGTGCAATAGGCAGCATACAATAAGCATATTTCACAAAATAATCATGATATGACAGGCGATTTGCAATTTCAGGATCAATCTTTAAAGCTATCCTGCGGGACATCCAAATAAAAACAGCATAAATCACAACCGGGAAACTCATAATCGTAAACATTGACAAACTGAAAGCACCTATGCGTCCAAGAGGAAAAAGTGTTTCAATCGATTCTGTCAAGCCTGCCCATACAGGGGTCATTGTCAGGCCGTGAAAACCGGTAATCGCAACCATTAAAAGAGCCATATATGCCTCATCAGTACGGGACTTGCCATCAACCTTGAGGTCCTCACCCCACGGCCTCAGGTTCACGGCCATGTTATTATGGGGACACGACTGCAGACACTCTGAACACTGAATACAGTAGGTGTTTGTCATCATTTTAGAAGGCCGTTCAAAAGTTGGACACCCATAGGCAGACTTGCTGCCATTGTAGCATTCTTTACCCCTGCACGTTTTGCATACCTTGGAACTTTTATGGCGAATTTCCAACCCTGAAAAAAGAGCATACAGTCCGCTTACACGTCCCACCAGACAGCCGTAACGGCAGAAACTTTTTCGCTCAAACAGAAAAGCAGACACTATCGCCAGCACCAGCATTCCAAGCCCCAGATATGCTGTAAACCTTGGCCGCATGGTTACATTAAAACCAATCTCTATCCAGGTAAGAGCAACAAAAAGTATTGTTGCAAGAGCAATATTCTGTATCACCCGGGGCCATGGAATGCCAAGCCCTAAGCCGCTTTCTGTCTTCTTCCACAAGGAAAGCCTCTCTATCCATGAGGCTATTGCATCCCACGGGCATATGTAACACCATGCCTTACCTGCAAACATGATAAGAACAACGAGCCCGCACCACCATATTGTCCACGTAAGAATTGGTGCAATATTTAAAGCAGGATTCTGGTTGCCAAAAAGCCCTGCAGCTATTATAGCCATAAAGGCAACAGCCATGAAAACCTGTAGAAAAAAACGGAAGGGTCTTGAGCAGAGAACCGCCCTTACAAAGCGAACCTTCAGGATGTCAATACGATCGGATCTCCTGGTTCCGGTACAAGCTGATTTTGTGAAGGATCCGGGTTTTTTTTTGTATGCAGAAGCCCCCTCAAACATGAGAAAAGATACAATAAGCACCAGTGCAATTGAAATATAGTAAAGCCAGTTGGGGATACCCCACATACTGTGCATAAAATATCTGGCAGGATCAGATTTGAATTCACTGCGGTGATCATCCGAACAGAGGTAATAGATCTCCCCAAGGTAGGTGGCAGGAAGAGCTGATGATGCAACAACAGGATTTCGGCAAACCATGCACCTCACAGCAATATGTGAAAGCGGATCAGCAGCAAAAGCATTCCTGCACATTTCCGTACAGAAATGAAAGGTCACACCCTCATACCTGAAGGTTATCCCCCACGACGGATTTACATCCATCCCGCACACAGGATCTACTATCCTGCTTGATTTTTTATCAGTTATCCTGCTGATACGATCTTTCAGATATGAGACCCTGCATTGTGTGGAGCAAAACCTGAATGTTGACCCGGCTGCCTTATCCTTATTGCTTTCATCCTCAACAATATCCTTTCCACAGTTCTGACAAACACTGGAATCAGCAGATTGTCTGACAACAGCTTTTCCATCACCAATTGATGCCATGGTTTGGATCGTCTCGGAGTAGTTAAATGCTGATATCTGATGATCCCGGACATTTGACCATATGATAATTGCTATCATAAAAGCAAACAAAAGATACGGAAATGCAATCATAAATCGGCCCATTATTCCCCGTTTTCTATCCACCTAAGCACCTGCAGTATGACGTGCACGTTTAATCTTAATCGCCCGTACTGTAATAATAAACAGTATCAGAAGAACACCTGCCGTGATGAGCACGGACGTGGCTGCAGAAGGCTCACCGGCTATCAGCAGAAATGGAATTACTTCAGATCTTCCCTCCACATCCATCATCAGCTCCACAACATACTCCCCGTCATCAGGAAAAGTTACATACAGCTTATATGGCCTCTCGAAAGGTTCACATACCGTCGGCTTGAGCACTACACTGGATCTGCCAAAAGTAAATGTCTCTAACACCCGAATGGATATGGGCTTGTCATACGGCTCCCCGGTAATTCTGTTTTTAATATAAAACGAAAGCGAAGCTGCCTCCTTTGGAACAGGTTTTCCCGGATAACTTGTAAGCAGCACATCATATGGGCCTGAAGACGCAGGGTATTCAAGAGTTGGGGCCTGTGGATAGTTTTCCTTGTATGAGTAATGCGGTAAGCCCAGAATGTGATGGCAACAGGCAGGGGGCGGCAATGCCAGAAAGAGCATAACAGCAATTCCTGAGAACAAAACAACATTTGACAGTTTTTTTACGTGCGTGCGCAAATTTCTTTTAATTGGCGGCAGTCCCACGCTGAATTTAAGAGCACTCTCTGTGCAAACTTTTATGCATTTACCACAGTTAGTACACTCAATACCATCTGAATCTGCAACAGGATTGATTCCAGGTTCACAGACTTTTTCACACTTTCCACATTTGTTACAGCGATGCTCCGCAATCCTGACCCTGAGCAGGCGGGGCCAGCCTATAAGCGCATAAAGAGCGGCACCAGGACACATGGTTCTGCACCACCACCTGGGTGAGATAAAAACTTCTATCCCTGCAAGCAACAGCATTAAAATTATCATTCCGGCAGATGCTGTCCCAAATATCACAGCGTGTGTCATCCTGCTTAACACAGCAGGAGGATAGATGAAAGACAATAAAGGCTGGCTTACTATTGAAGCGACAATAAGCCCTGTCCCAAGGATTAGATATTTATTGTTAAGGGAAAATTCAATCTCAGGTGTCTGTATCTCTGCAAATTTCAGTATGGAGCGCAGCTTGTTTGCAATTTCAAACATCAGGTTTGCAGGACAGATCCAGCTGCAAAAAATACGGCCCAATATCAATGTGAGCATGACCGGAATAACAGCTGACAGTATGAATGGAATGTAAACAGTCCCGGAAGATGCTGTCATCTCTGCCACTGCAAGAGGGTCGCTTATTTCTATGCCGGCAAACCGCATTGACCACAGAGTACCCTTAAAATTTTCGAGGATCACCTGAGGGTCATCTGTTAGAGAGAACCTGTTGTCAATTAGTGCCAGGACCTTTCCCCTCAGCCCTGACATTAACTGAATGTCATCAATGGCATTTGCTGCACGATAGTGTTCATACAGGCTGAAAAACGGAAGTGCTATAATAACTGCAACTATGAATATCTGGCTGCAGCGTCGCAACAGTTGCAGCATAATATGTTGTGGTTTCTGTCCTGTCATTTACTTTTGCCTGAATTGTGCGATTCTCAAAATATCCTCTTCACAAAAGACTGTCACAGCACTAATTTTGAGCAGATTTAATTGAAAAGCTGCTGCAGTGCCTGTAATGTAAAAAATATTTCGGTTTAGATTTTGTTAAGCCTTTTTACGTGTTGCTAAAACCCTGATGGCCGGCATACCACGTACCATTACCCTGCATATTTCTTCACACATTCCACACCCGACACAATTTTCAGCAATAACAACAGGGGCAAGAAAAGATCCCGGCTCAAGCTTAATTGCTCGTTTACGCAAAGGGCAGAACATGTAACATTCGCCACACGGTCCCCGCCGCTCAACTATAGCCTGAGACTCTGTTGGCTCTCTTCCAGCTTCCATCAGCAAAGCCTGTTCATTGCGAATTGCTTTTGCCTTATAGGAAAGGCACAGGTCCTTTCTGATTTCAACAGAAGCCATGTTGACCTTTGCCCTTGATTCAACTTCCATTGGAATCAGAGCACCTGTTGGACATATTTTAGTGCACTTCATGCACAGATTGCATGCCTTTATGGAAGGATCAATGTAGGGCGTGTGATAATATCTTCGGTCAGCCTCGGTAAAAAATTGAATAGCGCCAATATCACAGGCATCCTGACAGCGATAACACCGTATGCAGGCGCCAAGAAACAATTTTTCCCCCAAAGCACCGGGTGGCCGTATCAACCGAAAACCACTTCCAACCCTCCTGCCCGGTATTGCAGGATAGCGTGAAAAACGTTCTTTTAACAGCAGGTGTCCTGCAGCAAAGGCTGACACTATTACAGCAGCAGAACCTGAAATGTTGAATATTTTTTTTAAAAACTCCCTGCGCGTGACCCCCATTAACAACCCCTTGGTTTTACCCTTATTGCCTGGGGATACATAATACATGAACGTTCACACAATCCGCACCCAACACAGAATTCTGCATGTACCTCAGGCTTTTCCCACATTCCAAGGGTCATGGCTTTCCCGGGAAATGGACATGCGCGATAACATGACCCGCAGATATAATTATTGTAGGAGTAACACAGGGCTTTATCAATCTCAGCAGTACCTATTGCTACTTTCTGCTGAATTCCTGAAGGATCCTTGCTCACTGGCTGAAGAGCTCCGGTCGGACAAGCTTCTGTACACTTGAGAAACTCACCTTCGATTTTATTGCAGAGCATACATGCCTGTCTGCGTGGTTTCAGGGTCGGCGTACCCTGCAAAAGTTTATCTGATGACTCGGAAAGTGTTATTATAGCATGGTTTGGACACGCATCAACACAGCGAAGGCACTGGATGCACCGCGAAACAAATTCAGGTTCAGGCAAAGCTCCTGGTGGACGCAGGAATTGCCTGTTCTTCCTGGACGTGGCTGCCAGAGGGCTCATCCAGACTGAATAGCCTATGGCAGCTCCACTTACAGCAATAGCATTTTTTAAAAAAACGCGGCGGTTCATCTATCGTTATATTATATCCTCTCAATCCTGGCTGCTGATTTTTTGTAATCTGCCTGGCCGCTCACAGGATCCCATGCGCGGTGACTGACAGCATTAACCATCCACCTGTTCTTTGCCGGATCAGCACTGTCTGCCACGGAAAGGTTCCAGGGACTAAAAAGTAATCCCGGGGGAACTTCACTGCGTGCTGGTCTAATCATACTGTTTGTACCAACAGAGACACGAGCTTCATAACTTCCTCTTCTTGTGACAATTCGCACCTTTTCACTGTCTTTAAGCCCGTAACGTTCTGCATCCTTTTCATTTACTTCAACGTACTGCTCAGGAACAAGTTTTAATGTAGTTGCTCCCCGAATTGTTTTGGAAGTATGGAAATGCTCGTACACAATGCCAAGAGAAAGCCAGAAAGGATATTTGTCTGTTTTTTTATGATAACCAAGACCCTTGCTTTTATTGTTGTAAACATCGAGATCAGGAAGTTCAGGAGTTAAACCGGCATCTCTGGCCTGAACCAGAAGGTTTGTCCGCCCCTTGGCTTTAGCATCTGCAATTTCATCAATAAAGAAAGGACCTGCGCCAGGACGGTCTTTGTGCCCATACTTCATAAGTTTGCCTGTGACTGCTTTGAGCTTTGTGTAATCCTGTTCACACAGCTTGAATTTTGCCTTTCCATTCGGCCGTCTGAATGCTCCATATGGCTTTCCTGCCCATCCCTCCTGTCCAAGATACCGCCTCGGGGTACCGCCCCTGCGCGCAATCTCTGCAGTAGGTGCCGGCCACTGGACACCACGCAAACGGCGAAGCTGGTCATAAAGCCCGATTCCATCCTCTTTCTCAACATCAAGCATTCCGGTAAGATCGGAGTCAGATCCCTTGCTTGCCTTAACAATAGTCCTGAACACATCCTCCGGATCATATGCCATAAGACCGTTTCCAAGCTTTATTTTCTTTTTGAAAGGAAATATCTTATCCGGATCCATGCCCAGCTTCTTTGCAATGCCCCTCCCCTTGTCAATGGCAAGATCCATGTCAGGAATACAGTTTGCAGGCGGATTTTTCGTGCCATCACAGATATACAACCTGCGCTCGGACTGTATGTAGGTTCCTCCTGTCCACTCACCCCATGTTGCTGCCGGGAATATAACGTCAGCATACAGGTTATTAGGCGCATGGCGGTAAATGTCCTGGACAACCACAAACATCCTGGTCAGTGCCGGCCTCACCAGTGTATCAACATCAGGCAGATGCACATGCGTAGTATAAATAAAATACATGGCATCCAAACCGCCCTTTAGTGCCCTTTCCATCATACCTAAAACCATACCCGGATTTTTAAGTACTGCAGTCTGCGCAAGGCGGTCGTGGGAAACCCCCCACGAATCTGCAATATGGTTACGCCACTTTACATTTTTAAGGGGCTGGTTAAAAGGAAGGCGGCCTGTCAGCCCTCCCATAAGGCGCTCGCTCATGGCATTCGGCTGACCGGTCTGGGAGTGGCTTCCACAGCCGGGACGACCCAGATTACCAGTCAACAAGTGCAGATTTATAAGTCCTATGGTATTGTGCTGACCGTGAAGCATCTGGTTATAACCAATACCCCAGAATGTCAGCACACCGCCTCGGCCTCTCTGCCGTCCCAGCACGCTTGCTCTGGCCCATTCTTCGGCAATTTTTTCGATCCCCTCAACCGTAACCCTGCCATTGTCCAGCATCTTCAGGTTTCTGACCACCTGCTCCGGTGAATACCTGGCCTTAACACCATGAACGTACTCTTTCCACCCATCTGTTTTCTCCTCAAGCCATTTTTCCGGCATACACGCATCCGGATATTTAGTCAGCAGCACATATGCAATTGCATTATGATAGCTCAGATCTCCATTCAGGGTCTGAATATGATAGCTGTTTCGGGGATTAATCGATTCCAGACCTATAACAGTCCCGGTTCTGCGGGGGTCGGAAACCAGTGTCGGGATGCCCTTTCTTTTTTTGTAATCAGCTACTCTCCAGAACAGGATGGGATGGGCCTCTCTGGCATTATGCCCCCAGAACGTTATAAAGTCGGCTTCCTCAATGTCTTCATAACTTGTCGGCGGGGCATCAGAGCCATACGAATGAAAATATCCGGTTACTGCAGAGGTCATACACATACGGGCATTAGCTTCAATTGAATTGCTGCCTATTACGGCTTTCATCAATTGATTTTCAATCCACTGTGCTTCCATGGTAAGCTGGCCTGATCCGGTGAGTCCAACGTGATTCCCGCCTTTTTTCCTGATTATCTCGGCAGTCCTTTCAACTGCGATCTCTTCAGCTTCTTTCAGAGAAACTTTTCTGAACACATCATCGTCAAAACGTCCCTTGGTTTTCGAAACATACCCTTGAAGAGGATCGCTCATGTCCTTTCGTACAAGCGCATAAGTAAGCCGGTCACGGTAAATGGGTTCATGCGCATTAAGTCCTTTAATGCACTGTATCCCCCTGTTTGTCGGATGCTTTTTATCCGGCACCATTCCTATAACTTTTCCATCCTGTTCCTTAATAAGAGTTCCGCATCCTACGCCACAGTATGGACACGCCGATTGCAGCAGCCTGACTCCTGAGGGAGGTGAGTTCTGGGCCTGGATTAACTCAGCCGGCGCCAGACTGCACGCAGTACACACAACACCTGTCTTTGCAGCTACTTTTAAAAATTCTCTTCTGTTAAATTTAATTGGCCTCCTTCTTTGTCTTTCCATGCTTTAGTCCTCCTGCAAAATTCAGGTAGTAAATGGTTATTTTTACAAATTCGTCAACCGTGATAAACTCGTAAAAAGCTAATCAAGGTTGTTTCAGATGGCTAAGTTAAAAGTTCAATATACAAAGCGTAGTGTTTTTTTGGTGCGAAGGCATATATCTAATATTTCGAGCAGCAAAAAAAATACTACAATGCAGTAGATTGGACTTTTTACGACGCCATCAACCGTTATCTTTTGCCTCTGCATTACCTATAACAACTCTTGTTTTCTGTGCAGGAATTGTCATTGGAGATGAAGCCACTGTTGAGCATTGCCTTATATACGCCACAATGTCGTCAAGTTCTTCCCTGGATAAATCGACCAGCCCCTGCATGCCAATTCCAAAAGCCTGCATTGCAGTCCCCGTGCGACCCCGGACGATTGTTGCCTGTATAAAACCGTCGGTTGCTGCTGCAAGGAACCCCTCATTATTCAAAGACGGAGCCCAGGCTGAAAGTCCGGGCTCATAAATCTCTGATTTGCCATTCAGCCCATGGCATCCTGAACAGTTTGATACATATAATTTTTTTCCACGCGTCAAGTCCCACGGGATAATAAAATTGTGGGGTATTTGAAAATCAGGTGGAAATATTTCCCACGAACGCAGGTATGCGACAAGATCATTTACCTCGTCACTGCTTAGTGACAGTATGGACTGAGGGCTTTTCTTTACCGGGCGCATCTCAGTACCGTCACGGCCAAGAGACATCGTTGCCATCAGGTATCCGTCCGATGCTGCGTGCAGAAATGATTTATTGGAAAGCGAGGGACCACTTGCCCCCTCTCCGTTGTCTCCATGACATGAAGTGCACATAACAGCATACCACAGTCTTCCCAGCTCAGGCCGGCCGTTAGGTGACCGCATCACAGACACCCTGGAACGCCATTCAAAGGACCTGACAAATGATATAATATCTTTAATCTGGCTATGACTCAGATCTGCCATTCCCTGACTGCCCCTGATGAAAGCCCGCATCTGTGTTCCTGTTTTTCCATTTGCCACCCACTCATACAGCAATACGTCGGTTGTTGTCTGCAGAAACACAGGATTGTTAAGCTGGGGACCTACTCCACCTTCTGCATTGCCACCATGACAGCCTGAACAGTTTCTTGAGTACAATATCTCCCCGGTATCCCAATCGCCCCTTAACTGGATATCAGCTGGGATGCGGGTTTTTTCTTTCTGCCAGGTTCGCAAATAAGCAATCAGAGATGCCATGTCCTGACTTGACAAGTGACGCCAGGCAGGCATTCCCGTTCCCGGCCTGCCCAGCACAATGGTATCGTAAAGGTAGGAATTGTCCACAATGGTTAAAAATTCCTGCGTTGAAATAGATGTGGCAAGGTCACCTTCACCTGATAAGCCGTGGCACATCACACAGTTTGCTTTATAGATCGTCCTGCCAATTTCTGATGAAACAGGGCTGCCGTTTTCTGCCAACACAACCATATCAAGCACATCCTTTTTGCTGTTTCTCTGCGCGTGCCAGCCCCGCATATACGCAATCAGATCGCTGATCTGCTGGGAATCAAACTGCTTCCATCCCGGCATTGCAGTATTAGGCCTGCCTTCTGTAAGTGTGCGCCAGAGAAACTCATCCGAGGCAACAGCTAAAAAACTCGGGGCATTTAGCGTTGTGCCGATCCCTCCTTCCCCCTTTGTCCCATGACACGCATAACAGTACCTGTTGTAAAAAATCCTGCCCACCTTCGCATTTCCTCGTAAAGCAGAAACTGCTGTAACATCAGGTTCGGGGCCATCCCACGTACGCATAAAAGATACAATACGCTCTATTTCATCAGACCTCAGCCCCCCTCCGTTTTTTGTTCCCCATGGAATCATTGTGGTATCCGGGCGACCGTGTTTCACTATATACTCAAAATACTCCCTGCTGGCCATGGCCTGAGTATCCGGATTGTTCAGCGATGGAACCATCAGTTCCGGGGGAACATCGGCTGCAGTTTCAGAAACAGGGTCTCTGACCGTGCTTCCCTGCCCGTCTCTGCCGTGACATGAATTGCAAAACATGCTGTACAGCTGGTCCCCGCCTGCCATCTCTCCATTTCGTCTCGGAGGTACGGGAGTATGGGATGCCGGCATGCTTTTTCTGTGCAGACTCAGCATATACATGGTTAAATCGCGGGCCATCTGATCATTCAGATCCATGGCAGGCATCAGAGTACCGGGTGAAAGCCTGTCAGGATTTTTAAAGTGTTCAAACAGCCACTGCTGTACTGTATGTTCACCCTCAATGTTTGTAAAATCAAAACCATGTTCGCTTTTGTCCCCAACATAGGTAATATCCGGTCCTACAGTCCCACCACGCCCGCGGTACTTGTGACAGCCAAGACATCCTGATGACAACACCAGTTGTTTGCCGCTCGCAATATTCTTTCCTCCAGCCACTGAAGATTTTAATTCATCCTTCATGATCGGAGGAGGATCTTTCCATGGAACAAAAAGGTCATTGTCTGCGCCATAAAGATCATTATCATAGTGGCAGCGCCCGCAGCTTGTGTAAACAAGTTTTCCCCTCAGAAGTGGACTGGGCCAGAATTCTACTTCTCCGTGGGCTTCCTCCGAGGTCGTTGCTCTGCCCTGTCCTTCATGACATACTGTGCATCCGAATTTACTTATGGGGTGATGCTCAAAATAATTTACGCTATGGGATCTTATTGGCTGATCAGCATCCTCCAGAGCAGGGTTATCAATACCAATATGACATGTTATGCACCGGTCAGTACGGTTCAGCTGGGGCAAATACAGCTGCCTGATTTTAATGTTTATATCTGCAGCTGCCCGGTCCCCGCCGGTCCGCGTCTGTGCAAGCAGCTCGGTACAGTATGCCCTTTGATAATCTTTCCATTCAACTGATATGTTTTCCTGGACTGTTGCTATTGCCAGCAAAAATAAAGTTAACACCGAGCATACCAGAATAATTACTTTAATGTTTCTTGATTGTTTGTTTTCCATGACATCCTCAGTGATTAGGCCACAGGTTAGGCCACCAGTAAAAATCCCAGTTTGGGCCTCTGAACTGTACCGCTATGACAGTCAGCACCAAAAATCCCGCAAGAAAACATGTAAAAATCGCAACTGCCCCAAGACGCATGGATCCTGTCTGGCGGAAAATCCTGATTGACCATAGCATATATATCAGTGTTAAAACTGAACCCGGGTTTACAAGTATGGCAATCAGTTGAGGAATGCCCGGCATCCAGTCTCTCAACCACCCGAATCTGATAGTAAACATCTCTATCAAAATTACGCTTGTCAGCCCGAATACAGCTGATTTAACAGTTACAGACTTTTCACCCTTTCCGGCAAACCATATGCCTTCAGGCGTTTTTTCCTTGTCAAGATATGGGATAAGAAACAGTCCTAAAAGAGCAATAACCGGAACACCTATCCCTCCCATAAAAGCGGAATGGGATACAAGCTCCTGCAATCCCAGAAAATACCATGGAGCTTTTGCCGGATTTTCAGGCACAAGCGGGTTAGCAAGCTCCTTCAGAGGAGCATCCATCAGCAAAGACAACGCAAGCATAATCACAAAGCTTATCATAAAAACAGCAAGCTCAGCGTAAAACAGATGGGGCCATGCCGGCACAGTATGCTCCGGCCCTTTCCCAACCACAGGAGATGACCCCCTCACAAAAGCCATAAGCCCATAAGTCTTTTGAGGAGCCTGTGTAAAGTCTGGCTTTTCACCGTCAGGCAGGGGGCCAAGTTTATCATCAGCATCTTCAGGGCGGGCCAGGCCTCCGTCTTTGCGAATGCGCCAAAAATGTATGCCCATAAAAAATGAGATCACCAGGGGTAATAAAATACAGTGCAGCATGTTAAAACGGATAAGCGCATCTTCACCTACCTCGTTTCCACCAAGCAGAATTGTTTTGGTCAGGCCGCCTGGATCGAAAAACCCGGTAATGTGCAGGGCGTCAGTAAGCTCCCTTGGAGACTGGGCAATATTAGCACATATGGTAATAGCCCAGTAAGCTACCTGGTCCCAGGGCAGCAGGTACCCCGTAAAGGAAAGCATCAGAGTTAATATGAATAACATTAAACCAATAACCCAGTTAAACCGGCGCGCGGATTTATAGGAAGCTGTAAAGAAAACACGCGCCATGTGAAAAAGAACAGCTATCACCATTAAGTGCGCTCCCCACCTGTGCATATTCCTCATAAACCGGCCGGTCGGCACCACAAAGTGGATATCCTTTATTGAATCATAGGCCAGAATAGTGGAAGGTTTGTAGTAAAGCATCAGCAAAATACCGGTTGCAGTCAGGATCACAAAAGATGCTGTAGACATTACACCCAGCCCAAGGGTAAGTGTTGACTTCAGCGACCAGCGGTGAACCCGCACCGGATGGATATGCAGAAAAAGGTTGTGAAAAACAGCCTCTGATCTTGTTCTGTCAGTTTCCGGGGGGCCATGTCTGAAAAGGCTTTCCATGAACTCTGATGGAACCCTTTTAACATCCTCAATAAATGTTTTAAATGAAGCCATTTTTATTCCCCCTTATGCAAAAAAAACAGTTCCCTTTTTTACTTTTTTCCCTTCATCCACAACAAGCTGTCCATCCGGGGCCATGGACACATCATACCAGTCCAGAGCTCTGGTAGCAGCCCCGCTGATAACATCACCATTGAGTTTGAATCTGGAGCCATGGCAGGGACATAAAAATTCATCGTGACCACGCTTTACAATACAGCCAAGGTGAGTGCATCTGGAAGATATGGCATAGAACCCGCTTTCATCATGAAACACGTAAACACTTCTGCCTGGCGGAACTCTTACTTCCCCTAAAGGAAATCCTCCTGGTTTCCCAATTTTATATTTTTTTGACAGTTCCGAAAAAACAGTGGGACGGAAAAACCGAAGAATTCCAGCAAGTGCCGCAGCCATGGCCACAGCAAATGTACCAATGGTAACTATACCTAAAAAATCTCTCCTCTTTACGGGTTTTGTAAGCATTTCACTCATGAGCATTCCTCCGAAAAATACATCCTCTCCATTGTAATTGCACCAGTGGGGCAGCGTTTGGAGCAAAGCCCGCATCTTATACAGGTTTCTTCATCCTTAATTATGGCAGACCCCTGCCTCCATTCTTCGCCAACACACTGCTTTGCTGTTTCATTTTGAACTTCCGTCAAACCAAGCTCCCGAATAGGCACCAGCTTTAAACATCTGGCGGGACATACATCAGCGCACCCACCACATAAAATGCACTTCTGGCCATCAAAAATCGTATTAACCCCGCAATCAAAGCAGCGACTTGCCTCCTGACGTGCAAGGGGCTCATCAAAGCCGACCTCTACAGTAATGGTATGATCCGTAATACGTTCAAATTTATCAACAGCAGGAATTTCTTTTCGGGAAATTTTTTCATAACCAGTTTCACGACCATAATTTTCAATATCCTCATGTCTCTGCTTGAGCTCCGGACATGTTTTTTCCCCTGACAAAAAATGATTTACAGAACGAGCCGCTTTTTTCCCGCTGGCTACAGCATCAATTACCAGTCTGGTACCGTAAGCAGCATCTCCAGCCAGAAAAACCCCCTCTGCACCAACAGCAAGGGTTTCCTCATCACAGTCTATAAGGCCCCACTTGTTAAAGCTTAAACCATCACGTTCAGGATCAATAAAGTCCATGTCAGATTCCTGTCCCACCGCCCGTATCACAGTATCACATGGATGAACAAATTCCGAACCTGGTACAGGCTCAGGTCTTTGCCGTCCGCTTGCATCGGGCGGGCCAAGCCGGTTTCTCTGCAACCGGATTCCGGTCACCTTGCCTTCATTATCTTTCTCAATAGATAGAGGGGCAACAAGATATTCAAAACCGACTCCTTCTTCGGCAGCTTCGTCCAGCTCATACTGTGTTACCGGCATTTCATCACGTGTTCTGCGATATAAAACTGTGACAACATCACCAGCGCCAAACCTTACTGAAGAGCGGGAGCAGTCAAGAGCCGTAAAGCCTCCGCCAACAACTACAACATGCTTTCCAAGAGCAACCTCCTGACCAAGCGAGCATTTTCTCAGAAACTCCACACCGCCAAACACACCGGTTGCATCTTCCCCCGGAATTCCCAGTTCTTTTGAATTTTTTGCCCCAACAGCAATAACTGTTGCATCGAACTTATCTCTTATTTCGTCAAACCTGATATCTTTACCCACGGTTGTGTTACATCGAATCTCAACACCAAGGCTCTCAACAACCCTGACCTCTGCATCAATCACTTTTCGCGGCAGACGAAACTCCGGTATCCCGGTGTACAGCATTCCTGCTGGTTTTGCTTCCATCTCAAAAACAACAGGAGAAAAACCATAAAGCGCAAGATCATGGGCGCATGCAAGGCCTGCCGGCCCTCCTCCAATCACAGCAACCTTCCGTCCTTTAACATGCACCTGCCCATGGCTTTTCAGCCCGGATTCAATCAGTCTCAGTTCATCTCTTGCAGCGTTTTCCGAGGCAATACTGCGCACACTGTGCAATATTGAAGCTGGATCATTTTTCCCTGCTTCAGCTCCAAATCGCTCAGTTGCAAAACGCTTCAGAGCGCGGATGGCAACAGGGTCGTCTACAGATGCGCGGCGGCAGGATTCTTCGCATGGAGCCTGGCATATTCTTCCGCAAATTGATGCTAACGGGTTTGGCCCCCTGGCAATAAGAAATGCCTGTTCATACTCTCCCTGCGCTATTGCACGGACATATCCCCTGGCATCTGTATGAACAGGACAGGCATCCTGACATTTTATCAGTCGTCTCCAGTATTCGCTGTCAGGAATTTCGACTGTGAGTTTGGGTCTTTCCTTGCTCAATATTTTTCCTCTGAAAAGTTATGACATGTAACTCTTGTTTACCATTTTATTTTTAGTGTTTCATTGATTAAAATCATTAAATATAATTTTTTTTAATAATTTTCAGCACCTAAAATTTGCGGGGATCGTCCAGACAGACTTCTTTTTAAGGGACACCTGAATTGTTTTGCCCTCTGCAAGCTCAAGATCTCTGAATGCACAGTTTGGAATATCTATTTCAAGTGGCTGGTCGATTTCTGAAATTCTGACCAGTATTAAATGTGACCCGCCCTTTTCCATGATCGTCTCGACTGTCCCTGTCATTAAATTGTCCTGGACAGGATTTCGCAGTTCCATCCCGGGCCTGATCACCATGATCTCTTCCGGACGAATACCAAAATGTGCCATGTCCCCAGGTCTAAGCCCGTTATATGCCACAGCATTTAAGTTCAGGCCTGATACATCCCCCAGGGTTAATGTCCTGGTCTGGTCATCACGGGCCAGCACCTCCCCGATAAAAATATTCTGGTTAAGGAGAAATCTGGCAGCCTCAACTGTTGCAGGTCTGCAGTAAATATCATCACGGCTTCCAACCTGAACCAGCCTGCCGCCAATCATGATACCGATTTTATCACCCAGCATAAAGGCCTCTTCCCTGTCGTGTGTTACGTGAAGGATGGTAATCTTCAGCTCTCTGTTAATCCTTTTCAGCTGGAGCTGGAGCTGACGGCGAAGCAGGGCATCAAGAGCTGAAAAAGGCTCATCAAGAAGTATTGCTCTGGGAAAAATCATAAGTGCCCTTGCAATGGCAACCCGCTGCTGCTCTCCATGGCTTAAAGTCATTGGATTGAGGCGATCAAGAAGGTGTGAAATATCAAGCAGCTGTGAAAGCTGTTCCATACGCATGTTAATATCCGAACTGCTCATGCGCCGCGCCTGAGCCCCGAAACAGAGATTGCCCCGCACACTCAGATGCGGAAAAAGAGTCATGTCCTGGGGAACATAAGCCACGTTCCGATCTTCCGGATTGCTCTTTGTAACATCTATCCCCCCGATCACAACCCTGCCCTGATCAGGGCTGCACAATCCGACTATGGACTCAAGAAGCAGGCTCTTGCCTGCGCCCGATGGACCAAGTATAACGCCGAAACGACTGTCTTCAATCCCAAGATTAATGTCACGGAGCCGGAAATCTCCGGCCTTAACGCTCAGACCCTGCACATCTATCATATAAACACTCTCCTTCTCAGAACAATACGTGAAAGAAAAAGAACAACAAGAGCAATGATTACCATCAGTGTCATCACAAAGGCTGCGTGGCTGATCTGGACTGTGCTCAGGTGCAGATAAATACTGGATGGAAGAGTTTCGGTTTTCAAGGCTATTGCTCCAGCCACTGTAACAGTTGCCCCAAACTCACCAACCGCCCTTGCCCATGTTAAAATCCAGGCTGACAGAATGCCGCGCCTGGCCATGGGCAAATCCACCTTCATAAAAGCCATGCCAGGGGTACATCCCAGCACCCTTGCCACTTTCCCGTAGCGGGGATTTATTTCATCAAAGGTGGCCTTGAGAAGTCTGATAGCAAGAGCACTGATAACCGTAAACTGTGCCATAATTATCCCTGTCCAGCTGAAGACAACAATCATCACATGCTCAGAAAACCAGCGCCCCGGCACGGTCTGAAAAAGAAGCAGTATTCCTGTTCCGACCGCTACCGGAGAAAGCACAATAGGCAGGTCAAGCAGCGTATCGATAAAATTGCACCCCCTGAATCTGTAACGGGACAGAACATAAGCACATGGCATTCCAACTGCAAGGGCAAGCAGAGATGAAACTGTTGCGGTGAAAAAAGTCAGTTTTATGGCGTGACGTATTTCAAGTGATCTTAGTATGCCTGGTATGTCCTCAATTTTCAAAAAGCCTGTAAGAGCTATGAACAAAATGCACAGATAGAGGCTCATGCCGGCAAGCATGGAAAACATAAATGTTCTAAACAGTTTTGTACTGTTCTTTTTTTTCATATTGTCTTTCCCTCCATCCAGTCAGCCGGCAATTGAAACTCACCCCCGATGCATGCATTGGGGGCCAGCTGACGCACCCTGGATTCATCAGTAATGTAACCCCACTTCCGGAAAAGAGCTCTCGCATCTCCACCACACGTAAAATCTATGAATTTTTTTGCCAGGGTAATGTCCTTTGCCATAGATGTCAGGGCTATTGGTATAACACCAATGCGGGGGACAGTCTCTTTGTCCTTAATTAGAACAGATTCTATACGCTCAGGAGACCAGTATTGAAACACCCGCCACCCAATAACCGCATCAAGATCGGAAAGAGCAATTGCTGACGCAGTCTTGGCACAGCTTTCGGTTGTCACCACTATGTTGGGAAGAACTGATTTAAGCAGGCCATTTGCCTCAAGCAGCTCAACAGCATAAAGCCCGACGCAGACATGTTCGGGCCTGGCAATCCCCACTCGAATGCCCGGGCGACTCAGATCAGCAAGAGAAAATATTTTTTTAGGATTTCCGGACTTTACGTTTATGGCAGGAATCAGGTAGGCAACTGTGGAGATACTTCCAGGGTCAACCAGGTTCTCCTGTTTTGCTTTCAGCATAAAATCCATTGATCCTGGCATATATACATCACCCATGCTGGTAAGCCTCATCTGGCTCAGCATAAAACCCGAACTGCCGAACAGCAGATCAACCTGCACCCCTTCCTGCTGCCTGAACTTTTCTGCAATCTCCTTTAAAGGGAGCTGTACTGCCGAGCCGGCGAAAACAGAAATGGATGCGGTTTGCCTTGCAGATTCCTGAGAGCCACAGGAAAACATAAGGCAAACCAGACCACTAAACAGTAATATGGTTTTTTTCATTACTGATACCGGCAGCTTTATCAAGTTCATGGGGAGTATTAAGGTTAATAAAACTCCTGCATTCTGGGTCCAGCAGCTGAAGCTCTTTCTGCTGTATTTCCAGGACATTCACCTCTGAAAAAAAATCATAAATGCATTTTTCCGAACAACGAATCATTTTTTCAATGGGGCCAATGCACCTTTTGGAATAAACAGCCAGAAGGGGTTCCAGGTACCCGTTAATCCTGGGCACAACAAGATCCACATCCCCAGCACGCGTGGTTAAGCACCTGAGCACAGACGGCTGAATAAAAGGCATGTCACAGGCTGCAACCAGAATATATTTCGTGCCGGCATTTTTTAATCCAGTATAAATGCCCATCAATGCACCAAATCCTGGAATAATATCATGAACAACAGGTATCCCTGAAAAGCTTAAATCCTGTTGCTTTTGAGCCACAATCAGAATCCTGTCACATGCTTTTTTCAGAGCCTCTACCACATGACAAATAAGAGGGCGGCCGTGTAACAGAACTAATGCTTTGTCCTGTCCCATTCGATGACTTGTCCCGCCAGCTAAAATAATACCTGTAACCATGTTTTGATTATTTATATAAATAGAAGAGAATTTATTGTTTTTTTATATATCTTTTCATCTATTCCCTGTCAAGACAAAACAGGGACAATTGCCACCCCTGTTTTGATGACACCGTAAAAAGCGGTCAATTTTACATATTTTTTAAAAGTACCTTTCCGGCATATTTGCCTGTAACAGATCCATTTTTTAAAACCCATTTACCATTTACCATAACACGAATTATTCCTGTTGGATATTTATGAGGATTTTCATAGGTTGATTTGTCCTGCAAATTTTCCATGTCCAGTATCACAATATCTGCCTTACAGCCTTTTTTAATAAACCCTCTGTCAGTAATTCCCATTTTCTCTGCAGGTTTGCCTGTCATCTTTTCTATGGCCTCTTCAACAGTCAGGACTTTTTCCTCAAACACAAACCTGCTGATAGCTTTCGGGAATGTTCCGAAACTCCTTGGGTGAGGCTTTCCTTTTGATAATGGGCCTTGAGCATCCCGGACTGAAGAGTCAGAACCAATCATTACATAGCTTTTTTTAAGGATTTTTTTCAGATTACTGTTGCTCATGCAAAAAAAGACAGCATCGACCTCCAGGTCTTCCTCAACAAGCAGGTCAAACAATGTATCTTTCACAGACTGGCTCCTGAGCTCCGCAGCCTTTCCAAGGTTTTTTCCTTCAAGAGCTTTATTACCAGTGCAGGATACTCTGGAAATAGTAATATCACAGGCCAGTTCCTCCTCAGTCATACCTTTAAGTACATCTTTAAAAATTTTATCCCTGCTGCTGCATGATTGCAGCCGCTCAATCTCAGCATCCCTGCCTCCATGGCATGCCCAGGCTGGAAATACTGAATCAAGCCCCGTGCTTGCAGCTGTATATGGATAGCGGTCAGCTGTAACTTTAACTCCATCTTTTATTGCTTTTTCAATCATTTCAAAAACATTTGAGATCTTGTCCCAGTTTCTTTTCCACATGGCTTTAAGATGTGAAATCTGGACAGGGACTCCTGACTGTTTTGCTGTATTGAGAACTTCTTCAATTGCATCTGTCACAAAGTCGCCTTCGTTCCGTATATGGGAAGTATAAATACCACCGAATCTGTTAACAATCCCGGCTAATTGCACGAGTTCTTCCCTTAGAGCATAAGCCCCTGGGGGATATATGAGCCCGCTTGACAGCCCCCATGCCCCTGACTCCATGGCCTCTGTCAGCATACCCTCCATTTCTTCAACCTCTGATGAGGATGCGGCCCTGTTTTCATATCCAACAACAGCACCCCTCAGGTTTCCATGACCAACAAGAGGAGCAATGTTTGAAAAGAGTTTAGCCGCCCCAAGCACTGTTATAAACTCCTCAAGCGTTGACCAGGTTATTTCCAGACCAAAAGCTTCGAGGCTCTTTTCACGCTGTTTGCGCACCATTCCAGAAAGAGGCGCTGCAGACATGCCACAGTTGCCACACACCTCAGTTGTAACACCCTGCTGAATTTTGGACTGGCCTGGAGGATCAGCAAGAATGTTGAAATCAGAGTGAGAATGAATATCAATAAATCCCGGACAGACAAAAAGGCCTTTTGCATCTATTGTTTCTGCTGCCTGTGCACTGTCAAGCCTTCCCACCTCTGCAATCTCATCTCCATTTACTGCCACATCCCCAACCAGTTTTGGAGATCCAGTGCCATCAATAAGAATACCGCCTTTAATCAGAACATCAAACATTGCGCCTCCTGCCAAATAATTTCCTTAAATATTTCTTGAAAAAAAACAGGCTACATTATACACAAAAGAGTCACTAAAAAAATATATAACCTGAATTTTGCAATTAATAGAAAAACATGAAGCATAAAAAAACTATTGGATACCAATATATATATGCATATAAAAAATAATTTAATAATAATGTTTTTTTTATTTTGCCTGCTTTTTGCAGGCTGTTTTAGACTTGCAATTCCACCCGCACCAACTCTTAAGCTGTCCGGATTTGACACCAGCCCTTTGAAAGGAAAAACAATTGTTATCGATCCGGGACATGGTGGACAGGAGCTTGGCGCAGTAGGGCTGAATGGCTTGAAAGAATCTGAAGTCAATCTTGGCGTAGCCCTCTATCTCTGGGGGCTTTTGAAGTCTGCTGGAGCCTTCCCTGTTCTTACCCGAAGTTCTGATACAACTGTTTTAACGGATCAGGATTTTATTCTCAAAAAGGATCTGCAGGCACGTTCCGAACTCAGCAATAATTATGGTACTGACCTGTTTATCAGCATTCATCACAATTCTGCAGTTAACAACAGAAAAAGAAATGATCTAAGCATATTTTTTAAAATTTCCGACCCAGGCCCTTCCCGGGATATAGCCAACGAGATTTGCAAAGCCCTGCAGAAAAAACTGCAGGCAGAAAAAGCTGATATCCATCCCGGAAATTATACTGTATTGAGAAACACAAATGCCCCTGCCATTTTAGGGGAAGCATCATTCATGACAAACAGGAAAAACGAGGGCATGCTTTCCTTCCACAGGCAGCTCAGCACAGAAGCTGAAGGTTACTTTACTGGAATTCTGAATTATTTCAGAAAGGGTATCCCTGACATTGCTTTTTCATATCCGGAGAATACTATCCTGACAGACCCTCAACCACAGATCACTGCACACATTTATCCCGGAACAGACAACACATCAATTGATACATCTTCCGTTAAAGTAACTCTTGACCACAAGGCAGTAACAAAATTTTCTTTTCAGGAGGAAGGGTTCATCTCTTTTTCCCCGCGATTTCCACTTCAAAACGGCATTCACCGGTACTGTGTTTCTGCCCGAAACAGAGCAGGGAACAGTTCGGGCAAAACATGTCTCTCTTTTACTGTTTCATTACCGCCAGACCATATCGAGGTTTCGCCTGTTTTTCCGGTAATTCCTTCCGGCGAAATGTCCGGCACCCCTGTTGATATTCTTGTCATGGATTCCATGAATAGACCTGTCATTGACGGGACAGTATTAAAACTTTCTTCTACAGGCGGCAGTTTTCTACAGCCCGTCAGGCAGACAAAAAACGGCAAAGCCAGGGCAATTCTCATATCGGATAAAAAAGCACATAAAGTAACAGTAACTGTTACTTCCGGCAATGCTGTTTCTCATTGCGAGGTAAAATTCGGTCCTCCGAAAGAGGCACTGCTGATGGCAACCATACGCGATTCTTTCGGAAACCCTGTGGAAGATGCAAAACTTGTCAGAAACAACCGCACAGTCGATCTTTCAGACTCAAATGGATTTGCATACGACAGCACAGATGCTGCAAATGCAGCTTCCTATAAACTTTTAAAAAGAGGTTATCAGCCACTGTTTTTTTCTCCAACCCTTTCAAGGGGAAGCCTGTCGATTGAGAACCTTCTGCTTGAACCAGTAGATGACGGGGTTTTCTTTAACAGAACAATAATTCTTGATCCTGCCCGTTCATCAGTTGAATCACTGCCCGTCATCACTGAGCTTAAAAAAAGGATAGAAAATGCCGGGGGCACTGTAATCCTCACATGGAAAAAGCCTCCTGCCCCTTCTGCACAGGAAAGAGTAGTCATGGCCGGACAGGAAAAAGCAGATCTGTTTTTCACTGTTGAAATTGCAGGCAAAGGGGTTTCTGCCGGTTATTATTTTAAAAGCACTCAGGGGGAAACCCTTGCCGCTTTACTCTGTAAAAACCTGATGGAGATTAAGAAGAGGTGCAAAATTTTTACATCAACAAGGTATGTGATTATTCACACCTCAATGCCTGCTGTCTGGCTTTCCCTTCCTGAATCAACCATACAGGCGGTTGACGGCATTTATAAATCACTTGTGGAGCTGTTTCTTAATTCTGGGGACACAATACTGAATTATTGATAAAGGTGTCTGGCAATAGTATTGTCTGACCATGGCAAGAATGTCTATTCACTAATAATGCACTTCTGCATCAGCATCTGACAGTTTGAATAAAATGGGACATCAGTACTACCCAGTACAGACTGAGGGATATCCTGCAGTTCATTCAGATTGTCCATGGGAACAATTACATTTTTGGCTCCGTTTTCGGAAAGCATGGAAACCTTATCAACAAAGTTGTTTGACCTTTCGACTGCTCCTCCAATTGAGATATTTCCTAAAATGCCAAGTCCGGGTTTTAGGTTTTTTTTATATATTGATGACAGTATTGCAGTATAAACAGCAGCTCCTATTCCGGTTGATACAGCTGCACCCAACATGTTCGTTATCTGAACAGAAATATCATAGTTTTTCAATGAGTGTTGTTCACTGAGCAGTATCTTTTCATTTGCTTTGATATACTGGTAGGTGTTTTTGATGTTCTCCTTAACTGCAGTACCGCTTATGCCAGAAATGTTCAATTTTCCACTACCGGAAACAACTGACCAAGCAGATCATTGACTTTACGGTAGAAGGTCTCCCGAAGCTGCGCGTCGTACTTTTCTTTTGAGTAGGTATCGGGGTCGTGAACGAAAGGCAGTAGTTCCTTGTTCAGGTCAAAAATCTCGGTTGCACCTTTATGACTGAGATCCATCCAGTAGGTGCTATCCTTACCAACACTGACTTTGGCTGCGGCAAGCAGCTCTTCTTTGGGAAGGTTGATATTCAGATTCAGGGTCTGGTGGACCTTGTCCTTGATGTAGTTCTGCAGGTAACGGATTTCCAGGCAACCACAGGTTTCGCAATATTCCCGGATGAACTTGAGCTCATCTTTTTTTGAACGGGTATAAACAAGGAACTTCTCATGGGTGGGCTGCGCCTTTTCGATGAGATATTTTACATGCAGCTCTTCCACCTCAGAGTTTGCCTGATGAATGGTAAATTCACCTTTGACAGTTTTCAGCAAGAATTCCGCATCGCCGGATTCATCAATGAACACTGCCACCGAATGGTTGGCATAAATGCTCTGCAGGTCATTTTTAAACCATTTATCAATCACGGTGAGCCTCCCATTCCATCTGAGCTTCTTCCAGTTGCTGTTTCAGTGCTTCTTTGTCAGGAAGATAGGTCTGATATTTTGCTGCATGGATGTTAGCTCCTTCAGGCAGAGTAATTTCTACCAGAGAATCTTTTTTCTTTTTGCAAAGGATGATTCCAATACTCGGTTGCTCATCCTCAAGTTTTACATATCGGTCAAAATAATTGACATACATCTGCATCTGACCGAGATCCTGATGCTTCAGCTCACCAATTTTCAGATCAATGATCACATAGCAGCGAAGCAGACGATTATAGAAAACCAAATCCACAAAGAAGTGTTCATCATCGAAAGTAAACCGTTTTTGGCGTGCCTCAAACAGGAAGCCTTTACCCAGCTCCAGAAGAAAATGCTCCAACTTGTCAATAATGGCTGTTTCCAGCTCTGTCTCTGAATATCTCGTTTTTTCATTTAAATCCAAAAACTCAAGCACATATGGATCCTTCACAACATCACTGTGCTTTTCTATAAATTGACCTTTCTTGGAAAGTTTTTTTATGCCCTCTTTGTCTCTACTTAACGCCAATCTCTCATAAAGACTGGCATTAAACTGCCGTTTCAATTCCCGTAGCGACCATCCTTCGCCGGAAGCCTCTTGTTCATAAAACCGCCGTTCATCAGTATTGGTAATCCCCATCAAAAAGAGATAATGGGACCAGCTCAACGGCAATTTCTCAGACATCTGTTGCGAGATTTTAACCAGGTTTAACCCTCCGGACACTGTTTGAGATTTTTCGATTTGAGATTTCGCAGACACTGTTTGCGAAATTTGCAGATCCTCCTGATAGGTTAGATAAAATTTTCGCATAAGCTCCAGATTTCGATGAGAATAGCCTTTGCCGAACTCTTTCGTTAACTGAGCAGACAGTTGTTTTAAGGTCTCCTGTCCATACTTTGCCCGCTCATCCCCTTCCTGTTCTTCTTCTACGATCCGCATACCAATCAGAAAATTGGAAAACACCAGAAGTGAGTTTACACTCCTTTGTGTCAATATCCGGGCCTGAGAAATAATTTCCCGAATATCGCCTAACAATTCAGGTCTCTCCATGTTCATTCTTGACTCTCTTTCGTACTTTTCGTGTCTTTTGTGGACCATAATCAGCTATCCCTACCAATCCGCATTTAAATACTTTTTAAGTTGACCTGCATTGAGCACCTCGTATGGGATCATTTTTTTCTTCTGCAGGGCCCGGGCAATGTTTTTGCCGACACCATCATCGAGGATCGGATTGTAGCCCTCGGCTAACAGTTCATCAATCTTGACCTTGAAGGCTTCAATCTCCTTGAGCTGCCTGAAGATGAGGTCTTTTTCGTTCTGGGCTTCGGCACTTTCGTTTCCGACCAGATCGCTCTGGCGGTTTATTAGCGAGCGTTCCCGGTACTTAAAAAATCGAGCTTGCTCATCAGATTCAAATATTTAGTAGAAAGTGTATTGATTGTGTTTTCCGACCAGCTGATCTGCAGGAACTCATTTTGACGGATAAATTCTTTCAGATAGGCCATGATATCATCCTTGGATATGCTGGCACGTCCGGAGTAATAGGTTTTTACGAAAACCCTTGATGTGATTTCTCTGAATAATCTGTTGTTCAAAGCAAACTGCCAGACCAGAACCAACTCTTTATCCTGCAGAGGCACGCATTCGCTGAAAACCCCCTGAATGAGCTCCTGATGATCCTCATTCTCAAACTGTAAAAATGATTTTCTTACCTCGCGCTCAATCCTTGTGCGGCTTTTTTCTGTACGCAGATTAAATTCATTCCGCTGATTGACGAGCTCCTTCAATGAGTCGGATTGACTGAAATGAGAATCTATGGCTTTGAAAATGACACTACAATCCCTCAGCCCACCGATAACATTTATTGCGGTATTATAAACGCCAGGTTCTGTTGTGTTATTCAATAGTTCCATTGATTATTGTTCTTCTTTTTCCGGTTTATCAGCCGCACCACCTGAGCAAACCCATTTACCTCATTCTGTTTTAAACTTCTAAAGGTGCCTTGTTTGAAGGCAGCCCTTTATATACACTCATTAACGATATATCTTTTAACCCCAAGATAGGCACTATCTGGCTACCTCAGGTTAAACGGAGTTAAAAATACATACAGGATACTATTGCCTATATTTATATAGTTTTACAAATATTTACTACCTTACCAAAGCCAAAAACAACTGTCAATTAACTAAGATTTCTTTATTTTTACTATATTTAGCATATTGTTTTGTCATATAAGGTCAAAACAGAAAGAGAAAATTAAATCATCGTAAAAAACAATTGCACGAATTCTGGGAACAAATACTGAATTATTGATAAAGGTGTCTGGCAATAGTATTGTCTGACCATGGCAAGAACAGGACAAGTAGTTGCGTCCGGGCTCCCCCACCACATAACGCAGCGCGGCAATCAAAGTCAGCAGACCTTTTTCAGCGGGGAAGACTACAATGAATATATCTCCCTCATGTCTGAATGGTGCAATCGTTTTAATGTGGAGATATGGGTTTACTGTTTGATGTCAAACCACGTTCACGTTATTGCTGTTCCGGCTTTGGAAGAAGCCTTACGAAAGGCAACTGGCGCAAGCATGAGCGCAATGGCAGACCACCTGGCAGTGAGCATTTTGTTGAAACAGTAGAAAAGAGACTGGGTCGTATTCTTCGACCGTTAAAACCAGGACCGAAAAAGAAAGATACTTGAGTTAAGTATTGTGTCCCCAGAATTAAGCTCAAGAAGATAAAAATATCGCTGTAGTATAAAAGCTCTTCCATACCTTATTTACTTCAATAAACTCAACCCTAAATAAAATAAATTCTTCACATAAAGAGGTTCAAGCATCTGGGCTCTTTTAAGATATGTAATGCCTTCAGCCCTGCGGCCTCTTTTTATGTAATGCCTGCCTATATAATGGCATGTGTCTGCAATTCTTCTGCTGTACATTTTCTCCGGAATTTTCTTTTTCAGATAGTCCTTCTCAAGAACCCTCAACCTGAAAAGACGGCCTGCAAGACTGTCAGTGCTGACCCCGTCAGGATTATCAACATATACAGCCAGGGGCTCGTTAATAAAACCCACAGGATACAGAGCAGCTATGCGCAACCACAGATCATATTCCTCGCACTCCTCAAATTCCTCATCAAACAATCCTGCCCTGTTCAGACATTCCCGTTTTATCACTGCTGAAGAGGTGCGGATGAAATTTTTTTCAAACAGGTCTTTCAGTACCCATCCTGATTTTCCATGCCTGTTTTTTTTTCTGAAACTGCCGTCAAGTCGAACAGAAGAACAGCAGGACGCGACCATACCATATTCCGTATGTTTACGAAAAAGCTCCATCTGGCGTTCAAGCTTTTCAGGCATCCAGTAATCATCTGAGTCAAGAAAAGCAATAAACCCTCCGCAGCTTTTCCTGATTGCCTCATTGCGTGCCCCTGCAATTCCCCTGTTATCCTGGTAAAAATAGCGCACCTTCTCGCTGTAACCCTCAACTATTGTTTTGGTATTATCTGTGGACCCATCATCCAGAACAATGATCTCAAAATTCTGAAATGTCTGCCTTAACACTGAATCAAGAGCTTTTTTTATAAAATTTTCACGATTATATGTTGGAATTATAACACTTACCTTGTCTGACATTTTTTTCTTTATAAACCCCTTACTGTTTTTGAACCGGAATCTGCTTTTTTGCTCAGAAGCCTGCAACCATCACTGCCTGTTTTTTCAGCAAGAATCCTATCATAAAGCTTTTCAACTTTCACTGTAATTTGATCCCATGCAAAACAGTTTCTTGCTTTAATCCTTGCATTATCACCAAGTCTCTTACGCAGTTCATCATCATTAAGCAGTACCACAATTGACTCAGCAAATCCTGCCATGTCATTGTCTTTCACTTTCAGCCCATCCCTGAGATGCTCTATTGCCTTGGCTGAACTCTCGCAGGTCACAACAGCTTTACCAGCAGCCATGTAATTTAAAAGCTTTATGGGAAAACCTGACCATGATGTCCTTGGAAGAACAGTTAGACTGGACTCCTCTAAAAAATGCTGTACTTCATCAAATCCGGAATTTTTTACTAAAATCACATTTTTTTTGACTGCTGAATCACACCATAACTTTTCATAATAGTCAGTTTCGCAATGGGTTAATAAAACAAGCTTTGCCTCCGGGATTTTTTTCAGGACAAGTGAAAAACTATTTATTAAAAAATCCAGATTCTGGTACCTGTCAAGATTACCTGTATACAGAATCATCGGCCCCTGCCCTATATTATGGACATTACGAACACTCTCCCTGCCTTTAGGAACAAATTCAGGGTAAAAAATTCCAGGAGGGATATAATCCACCTTGCTGTGATCATGCACTCTGGTTTCCATGAAAGGTTTTATCTCCGGACTGATAGCAATTATATGGTCTGCCCACCTTGCGACAACTGTATCAAGCAGCCATGCCCCCTTTCTGGCAATATACCGGGCAAACCTGTTCTGGTAATAGGTGTGAAGTTCATCATCCATAACACCATGGGTATGAAACAGGACAGGCACTCCGGTAAAAACCCTGGCAACAATTCCGGATAATGTCGCCTCATAATTATGGGCATGAATAATCTCTATGCCATATTTTTTCACTATCTGAAAGAGCTTTAAAGAAAGCAGGATATCCAGAAACGGCTTTCGCCATGCAGGCCCTGCCCTCATTTTTCTGTAAGGTATGAGACCAGGTATTCTGTGAATAGTAAGTGAGGCATCATCAGTTTCTTAGCCAAAGTGGTACGTTACAATATGAACTTCATGGCCATTCTCTGAAAGAGCCCTTGAAAGCTGCTTAATAAATACCTGAGACCCCTGGTTTGTGGGGAACGGGCATGCAGCCACCACTGCAATTTTGTATTTTCGTCTCATTGCAAACCAACTGATTTGACAGCAAACATCTTTTTTGATACTTTTTATAATTAAATGCAGCAATTTTTTAAAAATTTGAAAATTGCTCAACAAGAGCTTTTAATAGTGGCTGAACGGAAAGTCCTGATTCCGGGTTGTCATTGCGAGGGAGGTATCCCGCTACTGCGGGATACCTCCCTCGCAATGACAGAATAGATGTGATTAATAGACTTTCCGTTCAGACAATTAACAGTATCCTGTCACAGACTGTGGACTCATAATAACATGAACCAGGCAAAATATCTTGATAATTTTCTTCGAAAACACAGGCGCATTTTAATTACAGTCATACAGGCACTTCTAATACCTTCATCATATTTTTTTTCCTTCATGCTCAGATTTGACTTCCAGATTTTTCCGTCTCTGGTAATGGATCCTTTTTTAAAAACAGTTCCCTTGCTGATAATTTCACGACTCATGCTGTTTTACTATTTTGACCTTTTCAGCGGCTGGTGGCGTTATGTGGGCATAGAAGACTTTATGAAAATATTTAACGCTGTGCTGTTCAGTTCTCTGCTCTTTATTGCAATGGTTGTTTTTCTCTTCGGCCTAAAAGGCATTCCCCGTTCTGTGTTTGTAATGGACTTTCTGCTCATATTTCTTCTGCTTTGCGGCATCCGGATTATAACCAGACTGATCAGGGAACAGCTTGAAACAAAAAAATTCAAGGGCTCCCTGAAAAATGTCCTCATAGTAGGCGCCGGAAACACAGGAATAACGGTTCTAAATGAAATCAAAAGCAGTTTTTCAGAGCTGCACATCAACCCTGTCGGATTTGTTGACGATGACCCCTCCAAAAAAGGCTTTAAATTCAGAAACATTGAAGTCCTTGGCAACTATCTTGAAATTCCGGAAATTGTTAATCGTTACAACATTGACGAAGTCCTGATTGCTGTTCCTTCAGCTCCATACAAAAAGCTTCTTAAGATTTTTGAGGTTTGCGAAAATGCTGATGTGGAATTCAAGACACTTCCCGGAATGACAAAACTCATATCCGGAAAAACATTTGTCAGCCAGATGCGCGATGTCAATCCTGACAAACTGCTGGGCAGGCCGGCAGTTTCTTTTGAAGATGAAAAAAGCATACTTCAAAAGGAACATTGCAATAAATCCATCATGGTTACAGGTGCCGGAGGCTCAATCGGGTCAGAGCTATGCAGACAAATTGCACAGTTCAACCCCAAATGTTTAATTATGTATGAAAGAAATGAAAATAACCTGTACTATATTGATATTGAGATACGAAAAAAATTCCCTCAACTTGATGTGATAACCATTACAGGAGATATCCTTAACAAAGAAAAGCTTGAGCAAGTGCTGTCAGCCTTTAATCCTTATGTTATATATCATGCTGCTGCTTACAAGCACGTTCCTCTAATGGAAAAAGATCCCATTGAAGCGGTCAGGAACAACTTCCTGGGAACAAAAATAATAAGTGATCTCAGTGTAAAGTTTGAAACAAAAAAATTTATTTTTATATCCACTGACAAAGCTGTAAATCCTTCAAGCATTATGGGAACAACCAAAAGAATGACTGAAAAGCTGCTTCAAACATACGGGGCCAAACCGACAAAATTTATTTCCGTCCGTTTTGGTAATGTTATCGGCAGCAGCGGCAGTGTAATTCCTCTTTTTAAAAAACAGATCGCCGAGGGAGGCCCGGTTACAGTAACACATCCTGAAGCAACACGGTTCCTGATGACAATTCCGGAGGCGGTTCATCTTGTACTTCTGTCAGGCACGATGGGAACAGGTGGTGAAATATTTCTCCTTGATATGGGAGAACCGGCAAATATAGCAAAGCTGGCAATAAATCTTATTGAACTTTCCGGATTAACCCCGAACAAGGACATTGCTATTGAATATATAGGGCTGCGGGAAGGAGAAAAACTTCACGAAGAGCTTTACTGGAAAGGAGAAAATATCCTTCCAACTTCCTATAAAAAAATCAGGGAACTCTCCAGAAGTGGTTTCAGCTACCTGAATTACAGGATTCAGGTGTCAAAGGCAGAACGGGCTCTGGCAAAAGCAAGAGATAATGCTGATACAATTTTTGATTTGATAAAAAACATGGTTCCTGAAGCAACCATTAATCCTACCCTGAACAACACTAAAAAATTACCCTGATAACACAATTCCTGCTTGTGGTCTTAGCTCAAATTATTCACCCCCCCGCAACAATCAAGACGCTGGCAGAATCTAACAGTTGAATTGTTTTATATAAGTAAATCAATTCGGGTTAAACTTTTTCGATTGCCGCCTTCAGGCTTTCCACCACAAATCCTATATCAGAATTCTTTAAATTATTATAAAACGGCAGAGCAATTGTCCTGTCTGCCACAAATTCAGTAACAGGAAAATCACCCCTCTTGAACCCGAACATTTTTCTATAGAAGGGCTGCAGATGAATAGGTGAAAAATAAGAGCTGCAGGAAACCCCTTTTTTCCTCAACTTTTTCAAGATCTCATCCCTGTGCCTTCGACTGAATTCTTTTTCAAGACGAACCACATAAACAAACCAGCTCATTGTTACATTTGGAGCACAAAATGGTGTCAGTATGCCATTAATGGATTCCAGCTTCCTGCTGTACTGTTTTGCAACACGCTCCCTTTTTTTTAAAATTTTTTCTATTCTCTGCAGCTGCACAATTCCCAAAGCGCAGCTAATATCACTCAGCCTGTAATTATAGCCAAGCCTCAAATGATTTAGCCAGCCTGAGCCATCACCTCTGCCCTGGTTTCTCATGCTCCTGCATAAATCGTACATTTTTTTGTTATCAGTCAGTATAAGCCCGCCCTCACCTGTTGTTATCTGCTTGTTCGGGTAAAAAGCAAAAACACTTGCATCTCCAAATGAACCTGCCTTTCTGTGTTTCTTCCATCTTTTTCTGTGCAAACCATCAGCGCTGTAATATTGTGCGCCTATTGCCTCACAGCTGTCCTCGATAAGCCTGAGGTTGTGCTTTTCAGAAATGTCGTACAGTAAATCCCAGTCTGCAGGGTGTCCGAAAACATCAACAGCAAGAACAGCCTTTATTTTTCCCCTGGAATTTTTTTTTATTGTTTCAACAATTCTGTCAGGAGATATATTAAGTGTATCCTCTTCAATGTCAGCAAAAACCGGTCTTGCCCCTTCAAAAAGCATACAGTTTGCAGAGGAAATAAAACTGAAGGGTGTTGTTATAACAAGATCACCCCTGGAAATACCGAGTGATTTGATTATAAGGTGCAGGCCGCTGGTACCGCTGTTAACTGCAACCGAGTATTTTCTTCCGGCATACTGCGCCCCTTTTTTTTCAAACTCTCCGAGTTTCGGGCCAAGGCTCAAATCAGAAGTTTTAAGTACTTCCAACACTGCTTTTCGTTCTTGTGAAGTAATATCAGGATTTGACAAGGGAATCTTCATTTTGCGTCCATCTTTATCCTAAATTGATCGATTCAAAAAAACATAATTTCCCACCTTACCAAGGGGGGATGAAAGGGGGGGTTGTCTCTTTTCCACCTTACCGACAAATTTTCTTATAACACTTTGTGCCTTTGCAACTTTGTGCCTTTGTGCCTTTGCAACTTTGTGCCTCAACAACCAGAATTATTCATCAACCCCCTTAGCACACACTGTCTTTATCTGAAAAATAGCTCAGTTTAAACTTATGGATGTTCTATAATCAGAGAAAGTTCATTAAGATCTGTAATTAAAATATCAGCCTGGTAATCAGGCCCTGCAACATTCTCATCTCTGTAAATACCGTCTGCCCTTTTTATCCGAACTGTCCTCCAGCCAAGTTTTCGTGCCCCGAAAAAATCTTTTTTTGGATTGTCTCCAACATAAAGACAATCTTTACCGGACACCGAAAAAAGATCCATGATTTTTCTGTAACCCGCAGTATGCGGTTTCCAGTACCTGCTTCCACCCAGTTCATCAGTAAACACAACAGCATCAAAAAAACGTTCTATCTTCAGTGCATTTACTTTGTTCCTTTGCATCTGCAGATAACCATCAGTGAGCAGTCCCATCTTTTTTTTCATATGGAACCGGTTTAACACAGATATTGCATCAGGGTACAGGGATATGGCTGGACTGTGATACCTGAAAACATCCACAATTTTTTTTATAAGGTTATCATCAGGAACAGCCCCAGCCTCTTTTAAAACATCGTTAAAGATAGTTCGCCTTGCACCCTCACAAAACTTCTTCCACATTGCATGAAAAAGATCTCCGGATACAATTCCATTATTTTTCAGATAGGTGCTTACTGTCTGAAATCCACTTTCAACAAATTGTGTTTCCGGGTAAAGCGTATCATCAAGGTCAAAAACCATGATTCCACTGTTTTTCAATCTCATGCTTGAATGTGCGCGCCCTTCCATTTTCTATAGTTAGTGAGACTTAATTTTACAAAATTTGTCAGGATGAATGAAACAAAATAAATAATTATTAAGCTTGATAGAAATAAAATAAAGTTAGTTGATCTTGAATTAACATTATCCTTAACACAAGTAAGAAAATTAATAATAAATTTGTGGTGAAACAAAAAAGCCCCGTATGAATACATGCTGAAAAATCCAATTATGCTTTTAGCTGTACTGTCTGTTTTAAATATTGTTATTGCTGAAGATATTGCAATAAACAGTAATGGTCCCAGAATTATTTGCCGGACAAAAAGAACATTTAATAAATTAAATGATGAAAGTAAAATTAAAGTAAAAATTGCAAGTATCACTAATATGGGATAGACAGATACAGGCCAGTTTTTTGTATTTGCCCCAATGTACATCCCAAGAACAAACTCAAAACCCCTGACTGGTGGAAACCTTACAATAGACATCTCTGTATTGCAAAAACAAAAGGATAAAATTGTTATTACTGCTGATGCAATCAGTGTAAGCAGTTCATTCCTGACAAAAAAATATCTGATAACCGGGAAAAAACAATAAAATATTATGATAAAACCCAAAAACCACTCCCCAATCAGATAATAATTGTTTACTTTATAACGGAAAAAACCATCTAATCCAAAAATGGTAAGGGGGAATGTAAAGATGTTCCTTCCTGAAAAAGGTAAATGTTTAAAAATTATAATGCAGCCAATTACCAGAACCATATAAGTTAAATAGAATAGCGGGAAGATAGCTACCCATCTTTTCCTGTAAAAATGAAGCAGGTTAAAGTTGTTAATATTGCTGCAGGCCAGTCCAGCACCTGACAGAACAATAAACAAGCTGACTCCTATTGCCCCGGCAAAAGAATAATATTTAAACAGCACAACATCTGATGAAATAATTTTTTCTGACCAGACATTATAATGAAAGAATATAATTAATAATATTGATAATGCTCTGATAAAATCTAAATAGAACAGCCGGATATTTTTCATGTCTGCATTATTTTAACCTGAATTGCGCGATTCTATAAAAACATGATATCGCAAACATCACCCACATCTTTCCGCCTTGCCAAAGAGGGTTGCCTGCTTGTTTGCTTAGGTCTAAGGTTAAACCCGGATTTTGCAGCAGGGATCGTAGCGAGGGGAAAAAGCCCCCCCTTAGCAAAACGTGCAGTTGGAACGATTTTGTGACGCAGGCATATCAACAGATATGTTGAGGAGCAAAATCCTGAAACAAGCTTTACAGCAAGAGATTTTTGTCCTCAGTAGATGCCAACTGCAAATTCCGGATTAAAGGCCATCAAGGAAAATCGCATCATCATACCGAAGCATGTAAGTATTTTTCTTGTAGCTGTTTCTGAGGTCTCCAGGATCATTCCCCCTCACCATCTCAATAATCCACCTGGGAAAATCCGCTCCTGCCTGCAGGGAAAGAGGCACACCCCCCCCGAATCTGGGATTGATTTCAATAAATTTAACCTTTTCATCTTCGGTTAAAAAACATTGTATATTAATGCATCCCCTTGCGCCTTTCACTGAATTTCCGGCACGCCACCCCTGTTCTACAACGTTTTTATTGTCAACAATTACAGCTTTGCTTACCTCCCCTGCTCTTACTTCTATCCGCTTCCTCGGAACAACACAGCGTACCCTGCCGTTAAAATCAAACAATATGTCAAGGGTAAACTCAGTGCCATGCATGCACTCCTGAAGTATGGGCTTTTGAACGTAATCTCTGAAAAAAAGAAGCTCCCTTTCATCCCTTATTTTAAATATGCCCTTGCTTGCATTTCCATCCATGGGCTTCATAAAAAGAGGATACTTGAACTTTTCCTCAACCATGCTTCCCATGTCAAAAACCTCCGGGGAATCAAGCCCGTTTGACACAAAAAAATCGTGGGTTCTATATTTATTAAGGGCAATCCTTATTACTTCCGGATCTGATACTACGGCATTTGTACCTGCCTCAAGAAAATCAGCTCTGCTTTCAGACAGTTTCAGCAGGTCAGTATCAATAAGAGGGAAAAGAAGTTTTATCTGCTCGCTTTTGCATAATTCAATTAGTTGTTTTATATAACCAGGATCATCAACAGGACATATCCTGTATGCCCTGTCAACCACATGAAATGCCGGCGCATCTTCTGAAACATCCGTGCCCACCACCCTGCCTTCCAGTCCAAGTACTGCCAGAGTTCTCTGAAAATGCCTGATCAGAGAGACCCGTCTGCCAACACAGGTAAACAATATATTAAAGCCCCCTTTGCCTGGTTTCATTACAAAGCACCTTTCACAAAATTAAATATTTCCAGATACTGCTCCATGCGTGCTTGCAGGCAGTATTCATTTTCTACAAGCATACGGCCTTTTCCCCCGAATTCTTTAATTTTTTCCCTGTTCAAATAAAAAAACTCCAGGTATTTATACCAATCCTCAGGAGTTCTGGCATGAAATCCGTTTTCGTTGTGCTTTACAATTTCACCATTTGCACCAATCGGGGTAGCAATTACCGGTATCTGACAGGCCATATACTGAACAGATTTAAATGCGCACTTGCCTCGTGAAAAAGGGCTGTCTTCCATGGGTGCAATGCCAACAGAAAATTTTTGAATTTCCCTGACTTCGGTTTCTTCTTCCCAATCAACAATCTTTACAAATTTATTCATATCATCAGGTAATAATTTTTTGTTGTATCCTGAAAGACAAATTCTGCAACTGTATTTTGTTGCAAAAGTTTTCAGTACATCCATAATCAGATTGACATACCTGCTGGTATAATACGACCCTGTCCAGCCAATAATAAACTCCTCTTCCTCCTCTGAATCTTTTAGGAGTGGATATTTTTTCAAATCTATGACCGTTGGAATTTTTCGCACATTCTTATTGAGTTTTAATACATAATTATACAGATAAGTGCTTCCAGCTATAACATAATCTGCTTTTTTCACGATATTGGGAATTTTATTTCTCAGCAGCAGACGAATTACAGGGTTACTGTTTTGGTCATAATTGTGAAAAACAGCATCATCATAATCCAGTATAAATTTAACACCCATCCATTTTAAAACTGTTTCAATCACAGAGGGAAAGTAGGGGATCAGTTCCTTTTCAATAAAAAGAAGATCATACTTCTTTGCCTTGAAAATCAGCATAAACCTTTTCAGTATAAACCTTAAAAATTTAAGCTTTGCTGCTCTTCTGCTTAAGTTGATTGATAATATGTGCGCATCATCAAAAAAACTTTCGACTTTGCAGGCAATTGCCTTCTCCGTGAAAAAAGGGATAAACTGGTAAGTTCTGTATCTGGAGCTGGCACCTGAATAATTATATTTGGGGAGAAAAAGTATTTTCAAACTATGCTTTGTCCCTTGTTGAAAATCATACTATTTGGTGGCTGAACAAAAAGTACATTAATCGTATTTTTCTGTCATTGCGAGGAAAGCATGACCGAAGCAATCTCTTGAAAACAGTGGGATTGCTTCGTCGGGGCCTGCCCCGATTTTATCGAGGTTCCTCACTCCTCGCAATAACAGCTGTGAATCAGGACTTTTCGTTCAGACACTATTTAGAATATATATGATACTTGCAATCCCTTACAGTATGCTTTAAGCTTTGAATATTGTCCATTGAAAAGAACTTTTTTATAAACTTTGATGGCAAAGCAAAAAGCTTCAAATTAAAGGCATGCACCTTCAAATGACAAAAGAAAAAAACAGGCAATTGGCAATAAGCCACAGGAATTAATCCGGAATTAACCTGTAAAGGTTTTATAAAAGGCTTACGCCTGAAATCCTGGACTTACGCATTAACTCCGGAAGAGATAAAATGGAGTTTTTTGACATTTTCTTTTTTGAACTTCATGTGACATTATCTGTGACATATTGTTTCTACATTTAAAAAACCTTGACAACAATAAACCAGAACACAGAAAAAACAGAGCCTCTTTCGAAAAGAGTAGTCAGGGGTGGGGCATGGGCTTTTGCATTATCAACAGTTAACAAGGGCCTGGGATTTATCCGAACAATAATCCTGGCAAGACTGTTGTCTCCGGATGATTTCGGCCTTCTTGGAATCGTCATGCTGACCATCTCAACCCTGGAAACTTTTTCTCAGACAGGGTTTCAGGCAGCCTTGATACAAAAAAAAGGAGACGTCAGGCCATACCTTGATACAGCATGGACGGTTTTAGCTGTTCGTGGAATCATTCTGTTTCTAATGCTTTTCCTGTCTGCCCCTCTGGTGGGAAAATTTTTTAATTCACCCCAGGCCATATTAGTAATTAGAGTTATTGCTGTTTCCACACTCCTTTCGGGCTTTCGTAACATAGGTGTTTTCTATTTCCAGAAGGAACTGGAGTTTAACAAACAATTTATTTATGAGTTTTCAGCAACTGTTGTTGATCTGGCTGTCTCAGTCTTCCTGGCCTTTATGTTGCGGAGTGTCTGGGCGCTTGTCTGGGGCGGACTCGCAGCCCATGTTATCAGGCTGATAATCTCTTACGTGATTCATCCCTATAGACCCAGGATAAGAATTGACAAAGAAAAATTTCAGGATCTTTTTGGTTTTGGCAGATGGATTTTAGGTTCAAGCATATTGATCTTTTTAATCATACAGGGTGATGATATCTTTGTCGGAAAAATTCTTGGCATAACAGCATTAGGCTTTTATCGAATGGCATACAAACTTTCTAATCTGCCTGCCACAGAAATAACCCATATTATCTCTCAAGTTTCATTCCCAGCATACTCAAAAATGCAGGATAATATGGAAAAACTGAAAGAAACATATCTTAAGGTCTTAAGGCTGACAGCTTTATTATCTTTTCCCCTCGCAGGGGGTATTTTTATATTTGCCCTGCAGTTCACGCAGCTGTTTTTAGGTGATAAATGGATGCCAATGGTCCCGGCAATGCAGGTTCTTTGCTTCTATGGAGTAATAAGATCAATAGGGACATCAATGGGCCCAATTCTTGTAAGTTTAGGCAAACCGAAAATTACAACAAAACTGTCAGGCATTCAGCTGATTATGATTGTTCTAATAATTTATCCGCTAACCATCTTGTGGGGTATTTTTGGCACCGCTTTAGCTGTTACAATTTCATATTTAGCTGCTTTATTAATGATCAGTATAGAGACAAAAAAAATGATCAATTTCAGATACAAAGATTTTTTAGCAGCTGTTTTTCTGCCGCTTTCTGCTGCTTTTCTTGCTGGTTTTGCTGTGGTTTTAATAAACAAAAATTTCTGCTATGATAAGAACATTGTTGCACTGTTAATAATGGTGGTTTTGTTTGTTATTACATATTCAGCTATTGTGTACCTTTTCGACCTTTCAAAACATAAAATCACTGATACTATAAAGGAAGTTTTGCTTAACCTGCAATTGAACGATTCTAAAAAAACATGAATCAACAAACAGCAGTTAGTGTGATTATCCCCACATACAATCGTGCACATTTGATAAAAAGATCCATCAAAAGTGTACTGTGCCAGACTTACCGGGATTTTGAACTTATTGTTGTAGACGATCATTCCACAGATAATACCCGGGAAGTCGTGACAGGTTTTCATGACCATAGAATACGCTACATCCTTCACGAAAAAAACCTGGGGAACGCTGCAGCGAGAAATACCGGGATAAAAAATGCCCGGACAGAACATATCGCTTTTCAGGATGATGATGATGAATGGAGTCCGGACAAATTAGAAAAACAGATGGTGTATTTAACAGATCCCTGCTCTGAATTTGATGTTGTTTATTGCGGGTTCTGGCGTACAGGAAACAATAAAAAAATATTCATTCCAGCACAGGATATTCAACAGAAAGAAGGCAATATTCATGGAGAACTCCTTAAAAAAAATTTCATTACCACACCGGTTGTGGTTATTAAAAAAGAATGTTTCTCTAAAACAGGAATGTTTGATGAAAACCTGTCTCGTCTTGTTGATTGGGAAATGTGGCTCAGGGTCTCAAAATATTATAATTTCAAATATGTCAATAAAGCCCTGCTTGTTTCAGAACAACAACCGGATGGAATCTGGACAAATACTGCAATTCTTATTCAGGCATTGGAATATATCCTGAAAAAACATTTCAGTGATTTTAAAAAAGACAGCAAATTAATAGCAAAACATTATTTTGCCCTGGCTTTTATGCTTGCAGCAAATGGAGAAATCAGGAGAGCAAGAAATTTCTTCAGGGAAAGTGTTACATGCAATCCTTTGAACATCAAGTATCTCGCAGGCTTTTTATCTTCCTTTTTAGGACAGGATATTTATAACATCGCGATAAAATTCTACCACAAATTTTTTGCTGTTCGGTTATAAAATAAATACAAAACAGATGAACAGGAATTGTTTTTTATTTTTTTGTTCATTCGTAAAAAAGTTGAACTATTAAATATCAATTGCAGACCACATGAACCTCATTACCATATTAATAGTAAACTGGAATTCCGGAACTTTACTTGGAAAGTGCATTGATTCTATAACAGCCTCAGACCAGGATACATTTAAAGTACAAATTATTATTGTGGATAATAATTCAACAGATAATTCCTTAGGACTGATTCCCAAAAATAACAATATTAAAATAATAAAGAACAGAGAAAACTCCGGGTTTGCTGCAGCATGTAATACTGGTTTCAGATATGCAGATGGCGATTATATTTTATTGCTAAACCCTGATGTCAGGTTATATAAAAACACCTTAAGTAAAACATTTAATTTTTTCATAAAAAACAATTATGATCTGATCGGCATTAAGCAGACAGGCAAACAACACATTACAAACAGAGGGTGCTGCAGGCTGCCCACCTTGTTTAATGCATTTAACACCTCTACAGGCTTAAGTGCTCTTTCCCCAAAGATATTTTGTTCATATAAAATGCTTGAATGGAATCATGAATCAAGCCGGGAGGTTGATCATGTAATGGGTTCATTTATGTTTTTTAAAAAAGAACTTTTAAATAAAGTTGGGGGGTTTGACGAACGCTTTTTTCTGTATTATGAAGATCTGGATTTCAGTACACGAATACGAAAATCAGGGGGAACGATTTATTACTGGGACGGGGCATTAATATTCCATGAGGGAGGGGGGGTGTCTAAACAGATAATGGCTAAAAGGTTGTTTCTGTCACTTAACAGCCGGATAAAATATTTTAAAAAACATTTTTCTGCACCTCAAAGCCTTATTATATGCTTTACCATACTGTTTGTTGAGCCTTTAAACAGAATCCTGATCAGTTTTATGAGGAGAAATTATACAACCATTAACGAAACAATAAAAGCCTACATAATGTTATATAAGAAGCTTTTGTCCGGGATGTTACAGGGATAGGGGAGTACTGTCAAAAATCAGATAAAAAAAAACATGAACCACAGAGTTCACAGGGGGACAAAAGCACAAAGGGACAGAGGATTAGAGCAAAACAGCTGTAGGAGCGCATTCATGCGCGAAAGGAATTGGGCAAAGGCACAAGGTAAAAACAGCCAATTGGCAATAAGCCACAGGAATTAACCTGTTAGGGATTAACCTGTAAAGGTTTCATAAAAGGCTTACGCCTTAAATCCGGGAGATCAGGGATTGGAACTTGTAAACGTTAGTGTTTGTAAAAAAAATGTCTCCTGAATTAGCTATGCTGATTTTTTACACTTTTTTAGTAATTCAAAATATCTTTCCCTGGTCATATTTGCGGTGCGCATTAGACCTCTGATTATATCTGCGTCTATTTCTTTATAGGCCGGGATTACTAATGGTCTGTCTACGCCTCTTTTGCTGTATGTAAGATGTGAACCTACCTGCCTCTCAAACACAAATCCATACTTTTTAAAAATACATTCGAGAATCTTCCAGTGTACGGGGATTATGCGTGACATGTCTGAGCAGTGTGTCTGGGCTTAACTGCCAAGGGGATGGGTACAAAGATTGAGTCTTTAGACGATCTGATAGATTTTGCCGGTACTTGTTGGACTGTTTCAGATTTTAAAAGACTGAAACCGCAGTCCTTTAATACTTTATCAAGAGTGCCTCTTTCAAAGCAGGAGATGAAAAAAGAAAAAACTGCTTCTACGAGATGTTTTTTAGCTGTTTTTTCAGTGGGACCCTGAGAGTGAATATCCAATAAAGGACAAGAAGATACAAACCAGTTCTTCCTTTTTTTGAGTTTACAGGGTAAGTTTATACTAAAAAACACTTGCTGTTTTTCTGTTTTATGCATTATTTTTTCTCTTACAGGTTTGTTTTGCCTCTTTCCCCTCTTGGTGCACATTTCTGTTAACTTAAGTAAGTATCGTATAAAAAGACTATTTGTCAAGCAAAAATTTGACAGTGTTAAAAACCGGCCTGCCCTGCAGATCCATCAGAACATTCCAGGACCTTATCAATATAAAACAGGCGCTAATTTGTCTCTAATGCCGGCACATGATACGAAGTAGCAATGGATTTAATCCGGAATAACATAACCCAAAGCCCTGAGTTTTTCCTTTATATCTTCATCTGCAGGACTTTTTATCGGCTTGTCTTCTGTCTTTTTTCCGGGTTTTAAATCTTCAAAAGTGGTAATATATTGGGGAGGATTTGATCTTAGCAGGTCTTTTTCTACTGCCTCTTTTAAAATAACCCCCTTCATGTCCCTTGCCAGAGGCAGGCCAAAAAGATAAAGAATTGTTGGTGTAATATCATAGATGGTAGCATTTCCGGTCTTCTTACCCTGCTTAATATTCTTGCCACTCATGATAATTATTCCATCTGTCTTTTGGACAGGTATCTGATGACTTCCGTAAAGCCCTCTGTAAAAAATGAAATCAGATGTTGAAAAAAGCTTCCCGTTAATAATTATTTCCCTGTCAGGAAGTATTTTATTATTTACATAAGTTAACAGGTCCGGCTTATCAGCATCAAAGCAATTACCACTCTTTTTACCAACCCTGATTTTGTTAAACAGTTTTCTGCCTCTAACGGTTTTAATTTTTCTTAATCTCTCCCTGATGTTTTCTACCAGACTGTAGTAGTCTTTGCAATTCAACATGCCATTGCTTTTATTCTTTTTGAAATTCAGGAATAACTTTGCGTTTCTCCATGGCAGCGCATCATTGTAAATAATACTTTTGTCATAATCTATCTCTTTATTTGCGCCTTTTTTATATCTTAATAATCCCAGTTTTTCTAAAATAAAATTAAAATTATAATCTAACCCGCCTTCACCAGGTCTTGGCCCAAAGCCATGATCTGATACAATAAAAATGGTTGTGGCATCATCTCCAAGTTTAACAATTTCACCAATTATCCTGTCAATATATCTGTAATATTCAGGGATGACATTCCCATATCTTTTTATATCTCCGTCTGACGGTTTGAATCTCCATCTCGCAGAATCGGGCATGAAATACTTCCAGTAACGATGGGACAGGATATCTGCCCCTTTAAAATATAATGCATAAAAATCCGGTGCAAACTCTTTGTAAAAATAATCTCCAATTTCAAAAACAAAGGTATCTTTATCAAACACTCTTGGCGGAACATGCATCAGAGGATCATCACTTTTAAAAATATTCACAAAGAGATTCCGTTTGTATGGGGTAGCTGCCACATCAAAAATCCTGTTTATCTCGTTATGTAAAAACTCTGTCTCTGTCCCGGGCAACAAAGCCAGCCTGTCCTGAAGAACAGGGGGGTAGGTTGTGTTTTGCACCCCCTTGTAAAAAGCCCTGTCAGAAACTATAAAGCCATCCACCTTTTCAGCCGGCCAGCTTGCCCACCAGTTTACCACCCCTGAAGAAATTCCATTTTCCGTTAAAATATTCCAGAGTGCTTTAACCTTTCGTATATTACTTGTTACAGGAACCGACCCCCCTGCACCTTTTTCAAGGCGGACAGTAAAATCAACTATCCCGTGTTCTCTACGATTCTTGCCGGTTACCATGGTAGTCCAGATAGCAGGGGACCTTGTTGGAGCCTCAGACCTTAAAATACCATGACTGCCTTCCCGCATCAGTCTCTGAATATTAGGAAGGTCTCCTTTGCTTATCATCGGAGAAATCACATCCCATGTAGCCCCGTCTAATCCGATTAAAAAGACCTTCCTGTGTGTTGTATTGCCGGAGAAGCAAACCCGCACAGAAAACCCTGAAAATAAAGCGAGAATAACAATAACTGCACAGCTTAAATAAAGTTTTTTATAAATACCCATGGAATTATTCCTTAATTGACGATTTCGTTAAAACCCCGCCCACTGAATATATGCTGATTTCAGAGATCACGTATTTGCCTGGAACCTTGCCAGGGCTCATTAAAATTTTGCCGTAAATATTTTTATCATTAATTACTGCATTCAGGGTGTTCTGTCCGTACTCAATCCATATTGTTACGCTTTTTGATTCACTATACTGTTTGTCTGATTCCGTCATATAAAAAATACGCAGATCTGTCCAGGCAGGGCTCTCTATATGTGCACTGATTGAAAGAAACCTGTCCTTTGGATATTTGATTTCCTGAAACTCCAAAAAGGAATTTCTCCCGCTCGACCTGGCGACCAGCACTTCCCTGCCATGCCTCATTTCCCTTTTCAGATCCATGTTTGATAAGCCCCTGATACCCTCAAATCCATTTTTCTGATCAAATGTTATTATATTAGATACAGTATGGGGCAGATAATAGATCAATTCATTTTGATTCTTCTTGAAAATCTTTTTGAATATAATATTATCCCTGATTAGATATTTATCAGCATTATTGATATCCCTGATATTAGAGTTTATTATCCACACAGGTTTGATATTATTTACATAGCCACGGGTATTAAGTTCTCGCATTCTTCTGACTTTAAATATTTTATAATCAGCAGCAAATATGTCCCTGTTTTTGTTTGAAAATTCAGTGTGATTTTTTAAATAATATTTGATTTGATGAAAGGAATGTTCATCTGCCATTATCAGTCGTTTCTGGTTTTTAACGTGACCCAAAAGATCCATATGATCCATCTTAAGTATGGTGTTTAAAACATATTTCATATCTGAATCAGGTATATGCTTTTTTGATTCATAATATTCCGGCTTAAATGGCAGCTGCAGAAAAATTAAAATGATGACAATAGGCACGGTCATACACTGGTTGAAACGTGTATTCGAACTGTTTATTACCGCATCAATGCCATAAAGAGATATAATCAGAAAATAACAGAACAAAAACAGGTTTACCCGAAATGGTCCGAATGGCCATATGCCTAAAACATTAAATAATATAACTACAAAAACAGGCAAAACAAACAGCAATAAGATTTCTGTTTTCTTCTTTAAAATAAGATATGCAAAACCAATGCAATGAGCAGTTACAAGTGTAGTGTCTATAATACCAGTAACAGAAAACCATCTGAATTGCTGTGCCGGATATTTGACAGGAATAAAATTCCAGAAAACTTCGAGTCTGCCTGAGTTCAGGACAAGTCCGAAATATTTATTGACGATCCATTTTATGTGATTTGTCAGACCACCTGATAAATAAAAAACATTGTATTTTTTCCCCCAGTATATGGCACTGGATTGTATAGTACTGCCTGAAAACACCCCTGTGAATAACAGTAAAAACCCCACAAGTCCTGCACAGACAATACATATCAAAGCAATAAATTTCCCGGTTTTCTTTCCCTGATAAGCCTCAAGCAATAACAGCAGAAATACAGATGGATATAAAAAGACAATATTATAGGCAAACGGAAAAGCAATTAACAGTATGCCCATAATATGACAGGGCGTTAAATGAATTTTTCTCTTAATATACAAAAGCAAAATCAATATTATCAGCAGATGGACAGAAAACTCAACGCTGTAAGGTTTAAATTCCTTGGCAAATGAGATTAATATGGGGTTAAAGGACACTAAAAACATGGACAGTAATATTGTAACTTTTGATTTAAAAATTTCTCTTGCAATAAAATATGTTAAAAAAATCGCGAATATCGATGACAGATATGGAAAAAGCCTCAGTGTAAATTCACTGTTTTTAATGCTAATCAGAACCTTTGTTACTGCCATAAATCCGATAGGGCGAAACTCTGATTTTACAAGCGGATTATTAACTAATTTTTGTGCCCACATTGCTTCATCTAACCACAGGTCATTATTAATTCCGATTGTCCTGTAGACAATACCGGCAACTGTTACTGCAAGTATCAGGGCAGCAAAAAAAGCCTGCTTTTGTCTGCCTTAAAAAAGCCGGGGCTGATTTCAGTTGTTTTTTCGCGTGTCATAACTTCTGAATAAAATGTTTTGACTGCAATGAAGACTACAGTGACATTTTTGTCTTTTTCATCACT
>JAJRXD010000020.1 GCA_024276465.1 Deltaproteobacteria bacterium | reverse complement strand
ATAGGCAGGGCGGGTGCGAAGAACGCTGCCGTCCTGGCAGCGCGTATTCTCGGCATCGACAACCCGGACATCCGGAAAAAACTGGAAGAGTTCAGCCGGGAGATGGCGAGGCAGGTTGCTGTAAAAAACAAGGCACTTAACGGTTGATTACAAATAACAGGAAAAAACAGCAGGAGATAATGCATTTGAATGCGGCAACGATCAGCCTGAGAATCTGCAACGATGTCCGTGTCAGAGTGCCGTCTGACCTGCGACTGATGACACCCTATATTTTGCACGAACAGAATGACTGGTTTGAAGAGGAAATACAATTTCTTCGTTCATTTATCAGACCAGGCATGAATGTGGTTGATATCGGGGCAAATTACGGTGTTTATACGTTAACCATTGCAAAGCTTATCGGAGAATCAGGAAAAATATGGGCCTTCGAGCCGACTTCTGATACAGCTGATTGTCTGAAGCAAAGCATCTCTGACAACAACTTCAAAAACATTAATTTAGTGCAGGCGGGCCTTTCAGACAAGATAAGAAAAGCTAAATTTTATACTGGTTCTAATGCTGAACTGAACAGTTTACACAAAGAGTCCGTACCTGAAGGTAATTTTGAAACAATTTTATTGTTAACTCTTGATCACTGCAGGAAAAAATATCAATGGACAGATATTGATTTTATCAAGCTTGATGCGGAGGGAGAAGAAAGCAATATATTACGGAAGGGAAAACACACACTTTCAACGTTATCACCATTAATCATGTATGAACTGAAGCATGGTGAGAAACTCAATATCCCCCTGATAAATCTTTTCAAAAAAATAAGTATAACAGTTACCGCCTGGTCCCTGGCCTGAATATATTAATTCCCTTTGACAGTGATAAGCCTGTTGATGGTTACCAGTTGAATCTCTTTTGCTGCAAAAATGATAAGGCGGCACAGCTTGAAGATGAGGGGGTGATCGTACAGGAATGGGATCACATTGAGGATAATGCTGACAGTAAATTATCTGACACATTTTTTTCAATGTTTCCATTCGGAAGTTTCTTTGAATCTTATAAGGCGTCCTCTGAATATATCGGAGTCTTAAATAATTATATACTGTCACGTTCTCCAGGTAATAAATCCCGTCAGAGAGTCGGCCATCTTATGACAGCCCTGGAAGATATGCGTAAGATTGTTGATCAGGGAGAAAACAGTATCGAGAAATTAACTACCCTGGCACGATTAGCGTTTGAGACGGGTGAGCGTGCATGGGGCGTAAAAATACTTACACACCTGATTAACAGGTACCACAGTAATATGGATTTTGAAATACATGAACCACTGTTGCCTGCCTGTCCCAGGTTTGATGATATCCTCCCCAATGATAAAAATATTAAGGAGTGGCTGTTTTCGTCTATCATTGAGCAATATATTGAAAAACATGCATTCTCAACATATTTTACACGACTTGCGACGCTTCCCCTCCTTAAACAGTTAAGCAGGCTGGGATTTATGACGGACGATATGCAGAGACGTATGGAAATAATGCATAGATGTTTTTCCACGTAAGGTAGGGGTAAGAAAATATATCCGGTCACCCGGAATCAGGTAGAGGAGTAAAATCGGCGAAAACATTGCATTGCTGCAACCTGTGAATTTTAAATACTATGAAAAATACTGACTTTAACTCTCGACTAAGTAATTTATGTAAGAAAATTTACAACTTGGTCCCGTCGCTTTCTTTTACTGTTTTTGAGATTGGTGCATTACCTCTTGAGGGACAAAAAGAGCCTTTTCATGTGTTGCTTGAATATTTTCCCGATTCGAAAATTATTGCTTTTGAAGTTGATGAAAAACTTTGCGCAGAGTTAAACGACAAGACAACATTAAATATAAAATATTATCCGACAGCTCTCGGTTTTAAAGAGCAGGAATGTACTTTTTACGAAACAAAACATCCGATGTGTGGTTCGCTTTATGAACCTGATGAAGCGTTGTTAAAGTTTTACAATAATCTGGATGTCGCACTGTTGAAGTCAACATGTACCGTTAAAACAACGAGTTTAGATGATTTTGTTGAGAAATACAGTGTTGAAGATGTTGATTTTCTGAAAATTGATATTCAAGGCGCAGAACTTGATGTTTTTAAGGGTGGTCTTGAAACCTTGAAAAAAGTTGTTTTCATCGTCAGTGAAGTGGAATTTATTTCTTTGTATATTGATCAACCTTTATTTGGTGATGTCTGCGCTTATCTGACAAAATACGATTTTATGTTTCACAAGTTTCTTGGCATATCAGGCAGAAGCCTGAAACCGGTTATAATGAATAATGATCCTAATTTTCCAAGTCAGCATATGTGGTCAGATGCGGTTTTTTTCAGAAACATTACTCAACTTTCAGTGCTCAGCTCAAGTAAACTTCTGAAAATGGGCATTCTTTCTTTTTTATATGGTAGCCCTGATGTGGCATTTTCCTGTTTCAAAATGTATGATGTCCGAAACAGAACGAATATATCACAAGATATTTTTCGTTAGGTATAAAAATATTGCACCCGAGTGAGTTTGAACGAAATTTCAGGCGAACAAATACAAAAAGCTGCTGCAGTGATCAGAAACGGCGGTCTGGTAGCATCTCCCACGGAGACCTGCTATGGCCTTATCGTTGATCCGTTCAATGAACATGCCCTCCGAAAGTTGTTCAGGGTGAAACAGAGGCCGGAAATCAAACCTGTCCTGGTCCTTATTTCTAATAGAAGTCAGCTTGAAATGCTGGTTTCATCCATTCCTGAAAATGCTGTAAAACTCATGGACCACTTCTGGCCGGGACCATTGACCATGATTTTTCCAGCTCGTCCCGATCTTTCATCCATCCTGACGGGGAATACTTCTACTGTGGGAGTGCGGATATCCCCTAATCCTTTTGCCACAGCCCTTTTAAAAGCCTGTGGCATCCCCTTGACAGCTACCAGCGCAAATAAATCTGGAAACAATGCAGCTGTCTCGGCAGGTGAGGTTCGTGCAATTTTCGGCAATGATGTTGATCTCATTCTCGATGGAGGAAAAACACCCGGCAGGCTGGGCTCAACGCTGATTGGTTTCAAAGGGGATCAAATTACCTGCATCAGAGAGGGGCGCATACCGTTTCAGGACATTCTCAATGCAGTCTGACATACCTTTTCAACTTGTAACGGAATTTACTCCATCCGGTGACCAGCCGCAGGCAATAGATCTTCTCGTGAGGGGGATAAGTGATGCTGTCAGTGATCAGGTTTTGCTGGGTGTAACCGGTTCCGGCAAGACCTTTACGGTGGCCAAGGTTGTGGAGCGTCTGCAGAGGCCAACCCTTGTACTGGCCCCCAATAAAACTCTCGCGGCCCAGCTTTTTGCCGAATTTCGCGAACTTTTCCCCCACAACGCGGTTGAATACTTTGTCAGTTATTATGATTACTATCAGCCTGAGGCCTATATTCCCCAGTCTGATACCTATATTGAAAAAGACTCTTCAATTAATGACGCCATTGACAAGATGCGTCATTCTGCAACCATTTCTCTTTTGACCAGAAGAGATGTCCTTATCGTTGCCTCGGTTTCCTGCATCTACGGGCTTGGTTCGCCTGATGAATACAAAAACATGCATCTCTTTCTCAAGACCGGTACTGAGTATCCCATGGAGGAGGTACAGCGCCGCCTCGTGTTTATGTTATATGAGCGCAACGAGGTATCCTTCCACCGGGGGACATTT
>JAJRXD010000019.1 GCA_024276465.1 Deltaproteobacteria bacterium | reverse complement strand
TGGCAATCTCCCTGTTTTCGAGAGATTGCTTCGGTCATGCTTATGCCAAATGACAGAAAAATACCACGGGTACTAACTCAGGACAAAACCCTGCAGGAGCGGCCTCTGGACGCGAAATTGTTCGCAGCTGAAGCAGCTCCTGCCACCTGCGCGTTATCTGCCTGATCTTTCCCCCTGATATAAAATTCTCCTGGCAGTCTGTGCTTTTTCCTCATACTGTCATTGTTGTATTCGCAGGCTAAAGTCCTGCGGCTACCAAAAACAGCATAAACAAAATAATTTAAAACAGGTATCGGCCTCGCTCAAGCATAAACAATATGTTGTGTGTAATTGGTCTGTCTTTAAATAACCCAATATGCCCTGCTGATTCAACAGGTGGAATTTCCTATATGTCTGGGGGAAAATCCCGGGTTATGCTTTTTATTGATTAAGCAATAATTTTGGGGAAGGGCTATATCTGCTGCTGAAGCTTGTCAAAAAATATTTTTCTGGATTCTTTTGTCAGAATATTTCTTATTTCATCTGATGTTGAAAAAAGGGAGAGTTTTTCCGCCATTTCTTTACAATGTTTATAGTTCAGGACTCTTAAAATCCTTTTTACCTCCAGAACAGCTATCGGGTTCATGCTCAGCTCATCAATCCCAAACCCTAACAGAATCGGGATATAAAGCGGTTCTCCAGCCATCTCTCCGCACATTGCCACTGGAATTCCATTATTGTGAGCAGAATCAATAATATTTTTTACCAGGCGCAACACAGCAGGATGAAGGGGTTCGTAAAGATAAGACACCTGCTCATTTACCCGGTCAATGGCAAGGGTATACTGAATAAGGTCATTTGTACCTATACTGAAAAAATCAACCTCCCTGGCAAGAACATCAGCAACAGCAGCAGCAGCAGGTACCTCAACCATAATTCCAATTTCAACAGACGGGTCAAACCCCTTTTTTTCCTTTCTAAGTTCCCTTTTGACCTCCTGAAGAATTTTTTTTATCTCAAAAACCTCTTCAACACATGAAATCATTGGAAACATTATCTTTACCCTGCCGTACAGGCTGGCACGAAATATTGCTCTCAATTGTGTCTTGAAAATCTGAACTTCCTTCAGGCAAAATCTGATGGCACGCAGGCCCAAAACAGGGTTCATCTCCTCAGCAACATTAACATGGGATATAAACTTGTCACCCCCTATATCCAGCGTCCTTATTGTAACAGGATATGGCGCAACTTTGCTGATAACATATTTAAATATATCAAAAAGTCCATCCTCTGTTGGAAGCTCCTTTTTGTTCAGATATAGAAACTCTGTTCGAAAAAGCCCAATACCTTCCACTCCATAATCCAGCACAGAGGCCACCTCTTCAACTATCTCAATGTTTGCAAGGAGGTTTATCTTGAAACCGTCGACTGATTCTGAAGACAACTCCTTATATCTGAACAGCCTCTGTTCAAATTCCTCATGCTGATCTTTCTTGTGCTTGTATTTTAAATGGGTTTCAGCATCAGGACTGATAATAACGACCCCCTGATTTCCATCAACAATAATAATATCACCATTTTTTACCTTTCTGGTAATGTCAGGCAGGCCAACAACAGAAGGAATTTTAAGTGCCCTTGCTATAATTGCCGTATGAGAGGTTTTTCCTCCACACTCGGTTATAAAACCCTGAACTTCATCCACATTAAGGTGCACCGTATCTGCAGGGGATAAATCCTTGGCAACAATGATAACCTTTTCTCCAATGTTTGAAAGCTGAACAGTTTTTTTGCCTGCCAGATTCCTCAGAATCCTTTTTTCAATAAAATCAATATCGCTTGTTCTTTCCTGCAGATACTCATCATCTATTTCTGAAATATTCTTTTTTAAATATTTTGTTGTTGTCTTTAAAGCCCATGCAGCGTCAAACTTCTTTTTTTTAATGGTCTTTATAGTATTATCAAGCAGTATTTTATCCTGCAAAATCAGTATATGGGTATCAATAATAAACTGAGCTTCTTTAATTTTTTTCCCTTTACCCTCTTTTTTTGCCTTAACAAGCTGTGACTTTGACTGGTTGACTGCTTTTTGAAAACGTTCAACTTCATGCTTAAGCTCCCTGTCGGTCGATAAACGATAATGCGAAAAATCAGGGCTGCCATGGTCAACAAGAAGTGCTTTCCCTATAACAATCCCGTGTGAAGCAACAGTTCCTTTTATTAACAGGTTTTTTTTCATTCTTTTTTCCCCTCGACTATCAGCGTAATTTCTCCTTTAATTTTTCTGTGCTCTAATTTTTCAAGGATTTCCGATAAAGACCCGTATATGCTCTCCTCATGCAGCTTTGTCAGTTCTCTTGCCAGCATAGCCTTTCTGTTTCCAAGCTCTCTTATCATCTCTTTTATAGTGGCACAAATTCTGTATGGTGATTCATAAAATATTAATGTACTGTCTTCCCCGGATATTTTTTTTAAAAAATTTTTTCTTTTTCCGGATTTGGGCGGCAGAAACCCCTCAAAAACAAACCTGTGGACCGGCAACCCGGAAACACTGAGTGCAGCAACAGCAGCACAGGCACCTGGAACAGGTATTACAGGGATTGACTGTCCAATGGCTTCGGATACAAGGCGATATCCCGGGTCAGAGATGGAAGGGGTTCCAGCCTCAGACACCAGAGCAATGTTTGCACCTGATTTCAGTTTGTTAATAATCGATGGGGTCTTTGTTCTTTCATTATGTTCAAAATAACTGGTTAAAGGCTTTTTTATGCTGTATTTTTTTAAAAGTATCTGCGCCTTTCGGGTATCCTCTGCAGCAATAATATCCACCTCTTTGAGGATACGGACTGCTCTCAGCGTAGTATCTTCAAGGTTTCCAATAGGCGTAGAAACAATGTAAAGAACTCCTTGATTCATAGTAAGACTTTCAATTTCAGTTGCCATACACATTGTGTCATTTCCAGCAGAGAGGGTGTGTCACAATTCTGAATGAGGTGGGTAGCTGTCCCGCTTACGGGGCGTAACATAAAAATTGCATGGGCACAAAAAGGCGCAAACTAAAGTTTGCGGCTACCAGAGCCCTGTTATGACACAGCCTCAAATCCGGCAGGTTTACCCGTGATTATTGAATTATAACTTATTTTGACAATAATGAAAATCAAAAGCTTTTTAACAGTATTTATAATTTAAAAAATTTGAAATTTATGTTATAAATTTACAGGAGAACCAACTGGAGCACAAGAATGAAAATTAAAATAAACAGATCTGCAGTTGAGCTGCGTCAGGGGGATATAACAAAACAAAAAGTCGATGCCATAGTTAATGCTGCAAATTCACGACTTGCCGGAGGTGGCGGGGTTGACGGAGCCATACACAGTGCAGGTGGGCCTGCTATCATGAATGAGTGCAGAAAAATCGGCACCTGCCCGACCGGTACTGCGGTCATTACAACCGGGGGCAACCTTTTTGCAAAGCATGTAATTCATACTGTTGGCCCCAGATACCGGGACGGAAAATCAGGGGAGTCTGAACTGCTGATAAACGCATATAAAAACAGTTTGAATATTGCTGAAAAATCAGGTGTCAGGACAATAGCTTTTCCTTCAATCAGTACAGGTGTTTACAGGTACCCTGTAAATGAAGCATCAAGACTTGCCCTGTCAACTGTTGTTGATCACCTTAAAGGGGATACCAGTATTGAGAAAACAGTATTTGTTCTCTTCAGTCTCAAGGATCTTGAAACATACAGTACCAGTCTTAAGGACTTAATAAAAGAATAACTTTTCACAGGAGTCATACCATGTGGGACTATACCGAAAAGGTAAAAGATCATTTTTTAAATCCTCGCAACGCGGGCGAGATGAAGGATCCTGATGCAGTTGGTGAGGCAGGGTCCCTTGCATGCGGTGACCAGATGAAGCTTATGCTCAGAATTGACAAAAACGAGATAATAACTGATGCAAAATTCCAGACATTTGGCTGCGGGAGTGCTGTTGCATCAGCATCAGCACTGACAGAAATGATTATTGGCAAACCCCTGGCCGAGGCTGAGAAAATAACCAACAGGGATATAGCCGATTATCTCGGAGGCCTTCCTGAAAAAAAAATGCACTGTTCAGTACTTGGGCATGCAGCCCTTGATGCAGCTGTAAACAAGTATCGCGGCAGGGATTCTGCGGCACCGGAAGAAAAGAAAAAGCATGTCCTCTGCGAGTGTTTCGGAGTAACTGAAGAAGAAATTCTGCACGTTATAAAAGAAAACGGATTAACAAAGATTGAAGATGTTACCAATTATACAAAAGCAGGGGGGGGGTGTATGTCCTGCCATGAAAAAATAAGCGCTCTGATTAAAAGTGTTGTCACAACCGAAAAGCCATCTCCTGAAGCAGGCCCTGCAGGGAAGAAACTTACCAATCTTCAGAAAATAAAACTGATTGAAGAAACATTTGAAAAGGAAATAAAGCCCATGCTCAAAGCTGACGGAGGAGATATCGAGCTGATCGACGTAGAGGGCAGTAAAGTCGTTGTTTCTCTGAGAGGGATGTGCTCGTCCTGCTCAACGTCAAATTTTACCCTTAAAAAATACATTGAACCCAAGCTAAAAGAGTTTGTGAGTGATGATCTTTTTATTGAGGAGGTTTAACGGTGGGCACAAAAAATATTTACACTGACAACAATGCAACTACAATGGTTGCCCCTGAAGTGGTGGAAGAGATGCAGCCTTTTTTTTCAGACCTTTATGGAAATCCTTCCAGTATGCATCTGTTCGGAGGGCAGGTAAAAAAATTTATTGACCGTGCCCGTGAACAGGCAGCATCCCTCATAAATGCCGACCCCTCAGAAATTGTTTTTACATCATGTGGAACAGAGAGTGATAATGCTGCAATCCGGGGCGTGCTTTCTGCTCATCCGGATAAAAAGCACATTATTACAACACGGGTTGAGCACCCTGCTGTAAAAAATGTCTGTCAGTATTTAAGTAAAAACGGATACAGGGTAACAGAGCTTTCAGTTGACAGCAGGGGACAAATTGACATGGATGAGCTGACAGAAAAGATGGACAAGGACACAGTCCTTGTCTCAATAATGTGGGCTAACAATGAAACAGGTGTTATCTTTCCTGTTGATGATATAGCAAAAATTGTTAAAAGCAGGGGAGCTGTTTTTCATTGTGATGCGGTTCAGGCCACTGGCAAGGTCAGCATTGATATGAATAAAACCCCGGTTGACCTTCTTTCAATTTCCGGGCACAAGTTTCATGCCCCAAAAGGAATAGGGGCACTATACATTCGAAAGGGAACACACTTTGTTCCCTTTATAATGGGCGGGCATCAGGAAGAGGGCAGGCGTGCAGGCACGGAAAATGTTCCGTATATTGTCGGGTTTGGAAGAGCCTGTGAAATAGCCTTAAAGCATTTGAGCATTGAAAACATCCGTGTTAAAACATTGCGTGACAGGCTGGAAAAGGAGCTTGTCGAAAAGGCCATTGAAGCATCAGTAAACGGGGATACACAGAACCGCCTGCCCAACACAACAAATATCAGTTTTAAATATATAGAGGGTGAGTCAATACTCATGTTGTTGAGTGAGGCTGGCATTGCTGCATCATCCGGCTCAGCGTGCACGTCAGGTTCCCTGGAGCCGTCCCATGTTTTGAGGGCTATGGGAGTTCCATTCACGAGGGTTCATGGCTCTGTCCGGTTCAGTCTCAGCAGGTACAATACAGAAGATGACGTTGATTGCATTATAGAAAAAATGCTCCATATAGAAAAACAGTTAAGAGAAATATCACCTTTTGGCAGGGAAGAACTGTATGCCGCTCAATAAACTTCCAGAAATAATCAATCAGATTCTTGACTCCTATAAAACTGACAGGGGAATAAATCATATCGAAGGCCCAAACCTGCCCTCCCGTGCTGCTGTAGAGGAAATAGTTCTTGAAATTATAAACATTATCTTTCCGGGTTATTATGAAAAACAGGAGATAAGTCGAAGTGAAATCAATCTTTATATCTGGGAGAAGATCGTAACTGTTTACCATAATCTTTCCCGGGAAATTGCTAAAAGCCTGCAAACCTCTCCCGGCGTCAGCTCAGAAAGCAGCAAGGATTCCCCAACCTCAATTGCAGCACATAAAACCATCTTTTTTCTTTCCAGAATTCCATTTGTCAGGATTAAATTGAACGGGGATGTAAGTGCAGCATACGAGGGAGATCCAGCTGCCGCCAGCTTTGATGAAATAATAGTCAGTTATCCCGGGCTTTTTGCAGTTGCCATTTACAGAATTGCCCATGAGCTGTATCATCTTGAAATACCGTTTCTCCCGAGAATAATGACGGAATTTGCACACCGTGCAACAGGCGTGGACATTCATCCCGGTGCACACATTGGAGATAATTTTTTTATTGATCACGGAACAGGGGTTGTTATAGGGGAAACAACAATAATAGGAAAGAACGTAAGGCTGTACCAGGGTGTAACCCTTGGTGCACTCAGCTTTAAGAAAGACTCTGATGGAAATATAATAAAGGGGGGCAAACGGCATCCGACAATTGAGGATAATGTGATAATTTATGCAGGAGCAACAATTTTAGGGGGTGAAACCATTGTTGGAAAAAACTCTACAATTGGTGGAAATGTCTGGCTTCTTGAATCCGTGCCCCCCAACACAAGCATTGTTCATCAGCCTCCAAAGCTTGTGTATAAAGAAAAGAACGATAGCCTGTAACCTCAAATTCTCTTCTATAATTTTCTATCATACTGCGCCCCGGAAAATATGAAAAAAAACAACGACTTAAATGAATTAAAATTCCATATAAAAGCTGCCTGTTTTCTGGCAAACAGTACCAGTCCGAAGAAGGTTCTGGAGCAGGCACACAGACTGACCCCATCCAGGATGCACCCCCTGCTTTCCCGGTGCTCTGAGTCAGAATTTGAAAAATGGATAAAAAACGGGCAATCAAACCGGAATGCATATCACAGGTTGTGTTTAACCTTAATCATGTCAATTTTATCAAAAAACAGGTTTAAAATTGTCTCAGCAGACCCCTGTCTTTTTGACGAGTCAGAACTTGAAAAATTTTCTGATACCAGAAGGCTTCCAAAACCCTGTGGCCTTGCCAGGGGATCTGATTTTGAGATAAAAAATAACAGGGGCATTAATTTAATATTTTGTTTTTATAATAAAAGCAGGGAAAAAATTTTCAGGGAAATTTCAGAGAGGGTCAGGAAGTTTGATGACTGCAGATTTGAAAACATCTGTTTTTTAATCACCCCTTCCTCCTCGCTTTTGAATAAATGCCGGCGTGTTGGCTGGGCTGACAAATGGCAGCGTGGTTTTTTTGTCTGTTTTGACGAACTGATAAAAAAAATCAGCTGTTCAGGTAATGCAGGCAGAAAAAACCGGGATTCTTCAACAGATAAAACAATCAGTGTTTTTAACGCAAAGGTTATAGAAAATCGTCCTGTGGGGGAGGACAAAACCCCGAAGCATTTTAAAATAAAATTTTCAACAAAAGGCCTTCAGACGGTAGTTCCCGGTCAATTTGTTATGCTTGATACCCTGAAAATATCTGAAAGAAAACAGATGTACGCTTCTCCGGTTTTAAACTCTTTGTCCGGACTAAACAGGTGCAGCTCACGTAAAATCCTTAAACCGGTTTCTTATCTGAAAAGGCCATTCAGCCTTTACAATGCATTTTATAAATATTTCAGAGAGGCATATTTTAAAAATATCAGGCTGCCCTATGATTTTGCCATCACAGCCCACAGGGTTTTTCCAGATGAATTTGATATTTTTTATAAAGTGGTGGAAGATGGGGTTGGGACAAATGAGCTGAAAGGCTTAAGGAAGAATGATACTTTTCAGATGTTCGGCCCCCTTGGTCAGACAACAGATCTGCATGTCCTGCGGTCAGAGGGTATTGAAGAGGTTCACCTGATTGGCGGTGGAGTCGGAATGGCTCCGCTTCTGTTTTTCGGGCAGGTTCTGAGATACTATTCTTTTAAAATAAAAGCTTTTATCGGAATTTTTGATTTTAAAACATTACTTTTGAAGAATGCCCCTGATTCAGGAAAGCAGATAAATTCTCATATTTATATTGATGACCTGAAAAACATCGGGCTTAAAGGAGGTGACATCTACGTTGCCTGTGAAACCGGCAAGGCTGAACACAATTTGATACCTGACCTGCCGGAAACAAATTTTTATCAGGGCGTTGTTACTGAACAGTACGGGTCATACCTGAAAGCTTTGAAAAAAAAGAGAGGGATTCTGGTTATCACTTGTGGACCTGCGGACATGACCGGGGCATTGAAAAAAATTACTTTAAAATATAAACTGCCAATGAAGGTGCTTTTGGAAAAACGGATGGCATGTGGAACAGGGGTTTGCATGTCATGTGTTTGTCACACCAAAAGGGGCAATCAGAAACAATACTCGCGTGTCTGTGCAGATGGACCCCTTTTTGATGCAGCGGATATTGATTGGAGCAAATATGAATCAGCTCAGCGTTAAAATCAGTGGCTTGGAGTTAAGCAGTCCCCTTGTAACAGCATCGGGAACCTCAGGACACAGTGACGAGATAAAAAGAATTCAAAAAAAATCCGGTGTTCTGTCTTCCCTTGGTGCTTTTGTAACCAAGGGTGTTACATTAAGACCTGAAAAAGGCAATCCTGAACCCAGAATTGTTTAAATACGTTCTGCTTCAGGAATTATTAACTCTATTGGCCTTCAAAACAGCGGGGTCAGGTCGTTTGTTCAAAAAGACCTTCCGCCACTGAAGGATTTTCGTTTGCCTGTAATAGTAAATATTTCTGCCAGTACGGTCAGAGAGTTTGGAGAAGTTGCGTTTTATCTGAGCAATAACGATTCAATGAAATTAATTTCAGGAATTGAAGTTAATGTGTCCTGCCCCAACATCAAGAAGGGTGGTGCGGTCTTTGGCTCAGACCCAGGGCTGGTTGAACAGATAGTCAGAACCGTTAAAAAACAGGTTAGCAGCAGCATGGTAGTAATCACCAAACTCTCTCCTAATGTCACAGACATCTGTCTTCCGGCACGTGCTGCAATTGCCGGTGGAACTGATGCCATCTCCATGATTAACACTCTGCGGGGAATGGCAATAGATATAGATACAGGCAAACCGTTTCTTGGCAATAAATCAGGCGGCCTTTCGGGCCCTGCCATTAAGCCTGTTGGTGTCTTTATGGTGTATGAATGTTTTAAGAATATTCCAGAGTGCAGAAAAGGAAAAGTGCCCATAATTGGCATTGGCGGAATTTCCACCTGGCATGATGCACTTGAATATATAATGGCAGGGGCAACAGCAGTTGGTATTGGAACAGCCTGGTTTATTTCTCCGGATATTTTTAAAAAAATTTACAGGGGACTTAAAAAGTACGTTGAAACACACAACAAAAAAATATCGGATTTCATTGGCAACGCACATTAAACCCGGTTATTACAGTAGCTCCGGGGTTAAAATTTCCCTGCTGTCAAATTCCATGTGATCCTGTTGTCAGGAATAGCTGCAATTATGTTTCTGGAAAAGCTGTTCCCGTTCCATTTATACATGCGAAGCTCCTGTTGATCATCTGATGCAACATAAATTTCCATGACTCCATCCCCATCAACATCAGCAAGGCATGTTGCATGTTCATAACCGGAAGAGTCCGCATCTATCAAAGATAGATTCCAGGTGCTGTTGTGCCTTTTCAGCAGCCATGAACCTGACTTCATGGCTGCTGCTACAAGTTCTGCCCTGCCATCTCCATCCACATCTCCAGCTGTTAAAAAACGGCACTGGAAGTCATCAAGCGTTGCAATAACATCACCTGTTATTTTTCCATTTTTAAACGTGTACTCTTTAATCTTAACAGGTTCCACTCGAACCGTATTGCCGTCTTCTGTTCTGGTTTCAGCTTCAACCACCGAAAAAAGGGTGGATGTTCCCCTGCCATCAATATCAAAAGCCAGTATCTCCTTTGCATGTGTCTTTTGAAGATTATCAACAACTGTTTTATTAAAGTCCGTTCCTGTCCATTTGTACATTACGATTTTTCCTGGTTGAGGCCCCCCCTTTGCCTTGTTGGGCTTGCTTGGTGTTACAAAAAATTCATTAAGCCCATCCCCGTCAATATCCCCTATCTCAACCTCATGCACAAAAATACCCTGCTCGCGATCTATCTCCTTAACGTCCAAGCCCCGGTCCTGTTTAACTGCTACTGCAACAACACCCTGATCATGGGTTGCAATAACAATATCGGCTTTACCATCACCTGTCACATCCCCTGTCTCAACATCTCTCAGCCTGTCCCATTTGCCGCCAAAAACAGGATTCCACAGCAATGTTTGATGCCAGGCATTATCTTTGAACTCCCAGAGTTTCAGCTCAGCCTTCATGGCACCAATAGTCAGTATCTTTTTACTGTTTCCGTCTTTTAAAATCAATGCTTTATGAAACACATTGCTTTGCGGGTCTTCTATTACTGAATCCACCCACCCCTGCCGGGTTTTCTGCATGATGGTCATGATTGCAGGACCTGGTTTTGCCAGTTTTTTTCCATCTCTGTTCTCATACAGAAACTGGGCCTGGGATATAAGGATTGCAGGGTAAGGTCCGCCCGGGGGTAATATGTTTTTTGCTTCTTCCTTTTTTGAGCATGAAAAAAGAAAAATCGAAAAAATTATTGCAGATATCACAATTAACGGTTTTGAGGCAGCATGTTTCATAAATTCCTTCTATCCTTCTATACATTTAAGCATCTGAATTAAGCGGTTACAAACCCTATTCTATGGCCCCGGCAATCTTGAATATTGGCAGGTACATTGCCGCCAGCATTGTCCCGACTGTACCGCCGAGGAAAATCATCATGGCCGGCTCAATCAGCGATGTAAGAGCTTCGACTGCAGCGTCAACCTCATCTTCATAGAAGTCGGCTATTTTCCCCAGCATTGCATCCAGTGCACCTGTTGACTCTCCCACTGCTACCATCTGGCAAACCATGGGGGGGAAAACGCCACTTTGCATAAGCGGATCAGCAATATTTTTCCCCTCGCTTATGCTTGCCTTGGTGTTATAAATTGCCTCTTCAACAATTCTGTTACCGGATGTTTTTGCAACAATATCAAGACCATCAAGTATGGGAACACCGCTGGAAATCATTGTTCCAAGTGTCCTGGTAAACTTTGCAACAGCTACTTTCCGTAAAAGATCTCCAATAACAGGCATCTTTAAAATATATTTGTCAAACAGATATTCTCCACGCTGGGTTGACCTGAATTTTTTGAACATGAAAATAAACGCACCTGCGACAGCTATAAGATAGAAAAAGTTTGATCTTAAAAAATCACTGAGCTTTACGACTGCTGCTGTAAGGCCGGGCAGTTCTCCGCCAAAACTGTCAAACATTTCAGCAAAAACAGGTATTACAAAAACAAGCATGACAAGAACAACAACAATAGCTATTACACCAATTACTGACGGGTATACCATAGCCCCTTTAACCTTGCTTACCAGCTTTGCATTTTTTTCAATATAAGCTGCCAGACGTTGAAGAATAGTATCCAGTATTCCCCCCATTTCACCTGCGGCAACAAGGTGTGCATAGAGATTGTCAAACACCTTCGGGTGTTTTTTTAATGCATCGGCAAAAGTTGAGCCACCCTCAACATCTGATTTAACCTGTGTCAGAATTTTCTTAAATGTCGGGTTTTCCGTCTGATTGGTAAGAATCTCCAGTCCCTGTATTAAAGGAAGACCTGCATCTATCATGGTTGAAAACTGTCTTGTAAAGAGGATAAGGTCTTTTGTTTTTACCCTGGGCTGGAAAAGCGGGATGTTTTCAAAAAGATCTTTGGGTTTTTTCTTTATCTTTACAGGCCTGATATTCTGCTTTTTCAGCATCTGCCTGAGAGACACTTCATCTTTAGCCTCGTTTTCACCTTTTTGTATTGTGCCCTGCGGGGTTTTACCCTCCCATAAAAAGACCGGCATATCTTACCCTTCTGTTTTTTGTTAAACCCGGAATTTGCAGTCCCGTTGGGATCGTGACTGCGGAACAAAACCGCTCCCTGCGAAGCCTACCGCAAAATCCGGATTAAAATAAAATGTTTTTTGAGTTGGGGTTTCGAAGCTGCATTACTCATCACTTACGGTTACTTTTAAAACTTCCTCATAGGGAATTTCTCCTTCCAGCATTTTAATAATGCCGCTGCGTCTCAGTGTATCCATGCCAAGGCTGATTGCCTCCTTTTTTATCTCCATTGAGGACGCGCCCTGCAAAACAAGATCTTTTAATGGCTCAGCCATGGGCATAATCTCATAGAGTGCAACACGCCCCTTACACCCTGTTCCACTGCAGGCATCACAGCCCTTTCCCTTATAAAGCGTTACGCCTTTGTATTCCTCAGGAGAGACACCAAGCTTTTCAAGCTCAATCTCTGAAACTTCCGCGGGCTCCTTACATTCCGGACAAACTTTTCTGGCAAGGCGCTGTGCAAGGATTAAATTAACTGAAGAGGATACCAGGAAAGGCTCAATACCCATATTCAAAAGCCGGTTCACTGTACTTGGGGCATCATTAGTATGCAGTGTGCTGAGTACAAGGTGTCCTGTAAGCGCAGCCTTAACCGCTATTTCAGCAGTTTCAAAATCCCTGATCTCTCCAACAAGAATAATATCCGGGTCCTGGCGCAAAAAAGAACGCAGAGCGCTGGCAAAGGTGAGCCCTATCTCCTCATGCATCTGAACCTGGTTGATCCCTTCAAGGTTAAACTCAACCGGGTCCTCTGCCGTTGAAATGTTTTCAGTCGTTTTGTTAAGATCAGAAATAGCATAATACAGGGTTGTTGTCTTTCCGCTTCCAGTAGGACCGGTCACCAGCACCATGCCAAAAGGCTTGTGTATTGCTTCCTGAAAAATTTTAATCTGGTTTTCATCAAACCCGAGCTTGGTCATATCAAGCTGCAGATTAGATTTGTCAAGCAACCGGAGAACTATCTTTTCTCCAAAAAGTGTCGGCATTACTGAAACCCTGTAATCCATCTCCCTGCCTTTGCCCAGTTTCAGTTTTATACGCCCGTCCTGTGGCAGTCTTCTTTCGGCAATATCAAGGTTCGACATGATCTTTATTCTTGATGTCATTGCATTTTTTAATTTCAACGGAGGTCTCATTATCTCATAAAGGCTGCCGTCAATCCTGAAGCGAACCCTGAAACTTTTTTCATAAGGCTCAATATGAATATCACTGCTGTTTTTTGAAATTGCATCTGTCAATATTGCATTCACCAGCTTTATAACCGGGGCATCTTCGCTTTCCTGCTGAAGCATTGCAAGGTCAGCTTCTTCCTGATCATCAACGTATTCGACCCCTTCAGTGTCAAACCCGGATAAAAGGTTGTCCAATCCTGCTGTGGTTGTTCCATAAAAAGTATCAATGGTATTTAAAATAGCTTCTTCAGACGCTATTAAAGATTCAATCCTGTAGCCTGTCAAAAATTTAATATCATCAAGAACAAATATATTTGAGGGGTCAACCATCGCAACAATTAAGGTCGAATTCTTAACTGACAGGGGCATTACCTTATATTTGGCTGCCACATCAGGAGGTATTATTTTTAATACTTCAGGGTCTATTTCAAACTCGGAAAGTTTAATCGACGGAACACCATGCTGCTCGCTTAAAAACTGGAGGAGTTCACTGTCTTTGAGAAATCCCATTGTTGTTAAAACAGATCCAAGCATTCCTCCCTTTTTCTTTTGTTCATCAATGGCTTTTTCAAGCTGATCAGGGGAAATTATCTTATGTTTTATCAGTAGTTCGCCAATTTTTTCTGCCATAATGGTTCCAATATGCAAACGAATAGGATAAAGTCACTTTTTTAGGATAATATTATTGATTGATAAAAATTTGTAAAGATTTTTTCTTGCGAATATTCTCCAATCTTATTACATTATAAACATTTCACAGGCATCTATGTTTTTTCGGTACTAAATGCATTCTTCTTAAAGAGATTTTTAGTTGTTTAATAATAACCGTTTTAACAAATTTCAACAAGGATAGCACATGAAAAGATTTGGAAAGCTTTTGGCAGGCTTGATTATAAGTGGATTTTGTATCTATTTTGCCTTCAGCGGAATAAATTTTTCCGAGCTTGCAAAAAACTTTCAATCTGCAAATTATCTCTATGTAATACCCGTTGTTCTGTTGACAGTCACAGGACTCCTGCTGAGATCGTACAGATGGGGAATAATATTAGAGTCCCTGATAAAATATGACCAGACCACTCTTTTTACGATCACTTCAATCGGGTTTATGGCTGTGGGAATACTTCCTGCGCGGCTTGGTGAATTTGCAAGGCCATACCTTGTAAAACAGAAAAGCGGTATTAAAATGTCTTCAACCCTGGCAACCATAATTGTTGAACGGATTTTTGATCTGCTTGCTCTCATGCTTGTTTTGTTAGCGGTGGTGCTTAAAATATCCCTGCCGCCCATAATATTTAAATCCGGCATTACAACATTAACCATTGCTTTTTCAATCTTTATAATTTTAATATTCCTTGCAGTAAAAAAGGACTTTTCTCTTAACAAAATTGACACTTTATTGAGCAGACTTCCTGCCCGTCTGGAAAAACTCTTTAAGCATCTGGTCCATTCTTTTCTTGAAGGTCTTCAGATCCTTCCTGATATTAAAAAGACCCTTTATGTTTCTCTCCTTTCAATTGTTTTCTGGTCAGTAATTTGCCTGTCGGCATATATACTCTTTTTTTCTTTTGGTTTTAACCTTCCGCTTATAAATGCTTTTGCAATAACAGTGATAATAGCCCTGGGTGTTATGATCCCTGCTGCTCCAGGATTTGTAGGGACATATCATTTTGCCTGTGTTTTAGGTTTAACCTCTTTTGGCATATCAAAACCCGCTGCCCTTTCTTATGCCATTGTGCTGCATTTTCTGCAAATGGCACCTGTAATTATAATCGGGCTTCTGTTTTTACCTTTTCAGAAAGTTTCTCTGCCTAAATTTATCCGTAAAGAGGAGGAGGAGATGGAAAAAGAGGGGCTGGAATGATTACTCTTGAATTCTCAAATCAAAAACCAGCATTATCAGGATCCATTAACCTGATCCCTTCCTGCAGGCTTTCCGGTGCCATAAAAATTAAAGAGGTAAGCAGCAGCGTTATTATTAAAACAATTAACAGAATTGTAGCACCTGCCTGCCGCGGTTTCAGATGATGGATCTCCTGCAGCCCGATAAAAATCAGATACAGACTGTAAAAATAGGCAATTGGACCCAAAACAGGTATCCATGAAACCACATCCATCAAACTTGCATAAGCTAAAATACGAAATGTTGATTCAAACGGACTTTTTGAACCAAACAGTTTTGAAATAATGGAGTGAAGTACAAAGCTTCCTATGAAGGCAGACACTGTGTTGGAAACAAGCAAAACAATAAACAGCTTAAAATCCCCATTTCGCATGTTTGCAGTAAAAAGGGATGACAGAAAAGCACAGATTACTAAAAAAACAAACGGGTTTTTAAGATGTTCTCCCTCCGGAAGCTGGCGGTAAAAATCTCTTGGCCTGAAAAGCAGTTCCCTGCCTACTCTGATAAAACTCTCAAAAAAGCGTGAAGGATCGAATTCAAATGTTATCTCTTTTTCCTGCTGTTCCATGATTCTTCTGACCAGAATGCTGTTGATTGACTTCTCTGTTTTTCCGGACTAATATATCCGGCAAACAGTAGCTGAACGAAAACCCGTATTCAGGTTGGAAACCGCAAAATAATTTTTTGCAGGAGCGCCTTCAGGCGCGATATCAGGCTATCTCATGTTTATTTTTCGCGCCTGAAGGCGCTCCTGCAGTATAGAATCAGGCCTTTTCGTTCAGGCGCTATATAAATACCTGTTTTTTGATCAGGCACTAAGTTGTAAACTATATCAACCTTTCAAACAGATAACAAGCTGAAAGCGCAACATGCCCATTAGAAAAATTCAAAACAGAGGCACAGGACGACTCAGGCTGATGGACAAAAAATATGTCTGGCATCCATTTACCCAGATGAAGGATTATTCAGGGAGTTCTCCTCTTATTATTGCAAGGGGGAAGGGTTCATTTATTTACGACACCGAAGGCAACAGATACATTGACGGGGTATCATCACTCTGGGTGAATGTTCACGGGCACGGAAAGAAAAAAATAGATGGTGCAATAATCAGTCAGGTAAAAAAAATTTCTCACAGCACTCTTCTTGGCCTTTCAAATGAACCAGCTGTAAGACTTGCTGAAAAACTTGTTAAAATAAGCCCAAAGGGTCTTGCAAAGGTGTTTTATTCTGACAACGGATCAACAGCCGTTGAAATAGCTCTGAAAATTTCCTATCAATACTGGCAGCAGAAATCAAAAGCAACAAAAAAAAAGAAAAAGTTTGTCTGCCTTGCAAATGCCTATCACGGGGACACTATTGGGGCTGTAAGTGTCGGAGGCATAAAGCTTTTTCACGAGATATACAAGCCCATGCTTTTTACAACATTTAAAGCTAAATCTCCCTTCTGCTACAGGTGTTCTGCCCGGGAAACAGATTATAAGTGCAGCCTTGAGTGTCTGAACTCTCTTGAAAGTATCCTGAAAAAACATCACGGTGAAATTGCAGCCTTTATTGTTGAGCCAATGGTTCAGGGGGCGGCAGGAATGATAGTTTTCCCCAAAGGTTTCCTCAGGGAAGCCCGGAACCTGTGCTTGCGCCATAATGTCCTTTTTATAGCTGACGAGGTTGCTGTGGGGTTCGGCAGAACAGGAAAAATGTTTGCCTGCGAACATGAAAATGTCCGCCCGGATCTAATGGCTCTTGCAAAAGGCATAACCGGCGGGACACTTCCCCTTGCAGCAACCCTTGCTACAGATGAAATTTATCAAGCATTTTTAGGAGAAGTCAGGGAGACAAAAACATTTTATCACGGACATACATATACCGGAAATCCTGTTGCATGTGCAGCATCTATTGCCAGCCTTGAAATTTTTGAAGAGGAAAAAGTTCTTAAGTTGCTTCAGAGAAAAATAGAATTTTTAGAAAACCGGCTTAAAAATTTTTACAGCCTTAATCATGTTGGAGATATTCGCCAGTGCGGGTTTATGGTGGGCATTGAACTGGTGGAAAACAAAAAAACCAGGAAGCCTTTCCCGGTAAAAAAAACAATCGGGCACAGGGTAATACTTGAAGCTCGAAAAAGGGGTGTTGTTATACGGCCACTTGGGGATGTGATTGTTCTGATGCCACCCCTTTCCATTTCAGTAAAAGAACTTGAAACCCTTCTTGAAGTTGTCTTCGAATCCATAAAGGTTGTTACGGAAGGGTGAAGGATTCTGCTGTTTATACGTGGCAAGACGATGTGTCTGAAAAAATGAGTACAATGAGAAAGAAGCAGAACGCCACATAGAGAAGAATTTTCAGGTGGCATCGGGGACCCGGACATATCTTGTGGAGATGACAAGAGTAACCACTATATTTTTACTTCCATGCTGAATTCAACACAAGATGTTAACAACCTGTTGAAAACATTGTTAAAAACGAAAAATTATCTTTATAAAAGGGCTTTTTTACAGATTGCTCCAAAATAGAACAATTCTAAAATATAAAGCAATTATAAAGTGTTAAGCGTTGGAAACAGACATGTTTCAAAAAGAATCATTGCTGCAAAAAAAAATATCAGAGATTTCAACAGGATAGTTTTAGAAAACACAAAAAACGTCTAATTCAGACCATAATCTCTGACTTTTGTTCCTGAAAAGCATTGATGGTTTCCAATATGCAACTCAGACAGATGTGGGCTTTTTAACAGGTTCTGTACTCCCATTAGATGTTTGTAGTGTTTGGTATGGGTATAGTTGTTGTTTCCAGGGGGAAAGATTGCAAACATGTCCCCCTGGGATCTCCATCAACAAATTCAACTTTACCGCAAACAGGAAATTCCTTGTCGCAGCACCAGTACTGGCTGCTGTCAAAATCATCATCAACGCACAGAAAAGGTTCTTCAGTCGGGCACAAGTCCGTTACAGTGGTTGTAGTTGTAGTATCATCAGATCCAGCATCAGGTATGGTTGTGGTGGTGTTATCAGAGGAAGTCAGGTCAACAACAGTAAAGGTAATTGAATCAGTTTCCCTGTCTCCCCTGGAATTTGTTCCGTTAAGGACAACAAAGTGTGTCCCTTCTGACAGTGAGTTGGTAATTACAACATTTCCAGTGCCTATTTCACCATCCAGGCCTGATGTCCAGGTCAGCATGGAACCTGTGAGAATTCCATCCTCAGGATCAGTGGATGTTCCGCTGAGGGCAATAAAGTCACTATTCTCAAAAACATCTCCGTCAAGAGGATTTGTTATTGTAACAGAAAAAGGCTCATCCTCCTGCCCCCCATTTTCCTCATCAACAATGATTATTGTAGTGTTATCCTTTCCTATTAAACCATTCTCAGAAATGGCATAGAAATAAACAATATGGGTTCCCAAAGACATATCAGATGTTGAAAAGGTTACTTTTGTTTTTGACACCTTTTCTTCATAAGAGACAGTTTGTATAATTCCGTCAATACTTGAAATCCATTCTGCCTTTGTAATATCACCATCAGGATTACTGATTGTTGCGTAAAAAAATACTGAAGACCCTGTTTTAAATGTTGAGCCGGGAGCAGGGTTTAATATTTCCACAACAGGATATATATTGCATGACGCGGTTATAGTTATACATAATAAGGATATAATTAAATCAAATGAAAAAATATTTTTACCTGCTTTCATTCCTTGTCCTGTAATATTGACTGACAATCCAGAAACAATGTTTGCTGGTAATATTTGAAAAAAATATTAAATGCCATGTAAAACAATTATTACACAGGCAGTATTACCTTTCAAGCATGAAGAAGAGAAAAAACAATCAGGATTTTCGACATGCGAAGAATGATTGCTGAAGTTTTTCAGTCTGCTGCCTGAAAAACCTGTTGAAATTTTAATCAAATTCCCTACATTAGTATAAAGCAACAAGATTTTTTTCTCAGCCACCAGGAAGCAAACAGGTTTGCTTCCTGGTGGTCTGGTTTTTGGAGGAAGCTGTTTTTTCAATGAGACTTAAGGATGAATTCAGAAGTATGGCAGGGAATTTGGCATCAGGATTTTCGATCCCTGAAATTTCGAAAACTTTCTTTCCTCCTTTCTATAAAGGGGGTCAGCCAAAAGATGCTGAATTTATGGCACTGGCATTAGAAGGAGGGGCAGTTGGTGTAAGTTATGTTCTTTTGCCCGATGAAAAAATGGAAGAATATCTGTCCCTGAAATCATCCAGCTTCTCAGGTAAAGACCCTGTGGAGTTTGCAATTGAATTTGGACATGATGATCCCATTAAAAACATGTTAAGTCTTGCAGCCCTGAATGCTGTTTGTCAGCATGTTATCAAACAGAACAAATTCCCCCTTGATTTTGCTACAGATTCACTGGGTCTGCTGTCTGTATCTGAGGGTGATAAAGTCGGTATGGTCGGTTTTTTCCCTCCGCTTATAAAAACAATTGAAAAATGCAATGCTGAATTAACAGTTCTTGAAAAAAAGGAAAAACTCATAGCAGATTTTCCAGAGTTGCACATTACGCTGGACCCAACAGAATTGAGAACATGCAATAAGGTTTTGTGTACCAGCACTACAGTTTTAAATAATACATTGGACGAAATTCTTTCAAACTGCTCTCCGGATGCAAAGGTTTCGATCATTGGCCCTACAGCAGGATATTTCCCTGATCCGCTTTTTGCCCGTGGTGTTGATGTTGTGGGTGGAACATTAATAAAGGATGGGGAGTTGTTTATAAAACTGATTACTGAAAGTAAACGGTGGGGTCCTGCTACCCGGAAATTCTGTTTTCAGAAAAAAAACTACCCGGGAATCCCCTGCGCCTAAAATTTACAAAAAGTTTGATTATGCCAGCATATGATATCATATATTTCATTACTTTTAGCGCATTTATAATTGGCGCATCAATGAATTTTCGTGGAATCAGGGATAAGCTGTCTGTCTGGATCATGACAATTAGTGTTTTGATTGATTTTTTCGCAACTATTATTCCAAATAACGGGTTCAAGTCTTTGTCAATAAACATAGGATCAAATGCTGCAATTTTATCTGGAATAAGTCTTGGCATCTTTGTATGGATTCTTTTTCTTGCTGCTGTGTTTATCCGACTGATGGAAAAACTTTCGCTTTTTCACACCATTATTACTGCAATTACAGTTTTATGGTTCATAGATATTATTCTGTACATGTATGGTGTTTATAATCTGTAAGCATGTTAATTCCCATCCCTGAAACCAGCCCTTGCAGAAAATTTCACAATGTTCTATTAAAACAGACACACAATAGAAGGCTCATTTATGAACACACTGAAAGCATTAACAGTCTTTACTGTTGTATTATTTTTATGGCTTTACAGCCCTGTGTCAGCGGAAGTAATTGAGTATTACTACCCTGGTGGCAAGCTGCAGGCAGAGTTTAATTTCAAAAACGGAAAACTTGATGGCACATACAAAGAATTTTACGAAAACGGCCAGCTCATGGCAGAGGAGAACTATAATAAAGGAAAACTGGAAGGGATAAGCAAAAAGTATTATAAAAACGGTAATTTAAAGTCCGAGATAACATGTTCTGGAGGTACCAGGGATGGTATAGCGAAACTATACTACCCAGATGGTAAACTGCGGGCAGAGTTTAACTTCAAAAATGGAAAACCTGATGGCATTGGCAGGCTGTATAAGAAAAGCGGCACACTATTAGCTGAAGGTTTCTACAAAAACGGCAAGAGGCAGGGCCAGACAACACTCTATTATGAGAGCGGAAAACCACAGCACATTGATATCTATGAAAATGGACAGAAGGTTAAAAGAATAACATATGATTCCAGCGGGAAACTCGTGCATGAACAGGATTATTTACACAAACAGTGAAGCCTGCTGTAAAAAGTCAGCAGATATGAATATCGAATGCAGAATAAGAAATATCGAATAATGTTTTTTCCCTTCGACATTCAGCACTCCATGTTCGATATTCTTCGGTCAAGGACATTTTGAGATTTTATGACCTGTTCCAACAAAGTCATCAATAATGTTTGGTAAATACGATTACATATACCGCCTGCTTTATACAGATCAGCTTTTTACGAAGCCATCTTTTTTAAAGAAAGATTAAAGCATTATGTTCATAGATTCTGCAACAGTGATAATCAAGTCGGGCAGGGGTGGTAATGGCTGTATGTCATTTCGCAGGGAAAAATATATACCCCGGGGGGGGCCCGACGGAGGTGATGGCGGCAGCGGTGGTGATGTGATTTTCATCGGGGATGCAGGAATGAACAGTCTTGTCAGGTTCCGTTATTCTCCAAGGCTGTTTGCCGGTAAAGGGAAACACGGTTCAGGGAATAATCGAACCGGAAGAAATGGAAAAAATTTAACAGTAAAACTGCCCTGTGGAACCATTGTGCGCAATGTGGATACAGGTGAGATTATCTGTGAGATTACTGAACCCGGCATTCCCGTAACCGTTGCTCTTGGCGGCAGAGGGGGCAAGGGTAATCAGCATTTTGCCACATCAACAAACAAGGCGCCACGCCATTTTCAACCCGGGGCTCAGGGTGTTGAATTCAGTGCTGCACTGGAGCTCAAGGTTATGGCGGATGTTGGGCTTGTGGGGCTTCCGAATGCAGGCAAGTCATCCCTTGTGGCAGCTGTTTCAAAAGCAGCTCCAAAGATAGCAGACTATCCTTTTACAACATTAAATCCAGTAGTGGGGGTAATAGAGCTTTCCGATTACAGAACAATCATTATGGCTGATATTCCAGGGATAATAGAGGGCGCATCAAGCGGAAGGGGGCTTGGTATAAAATTTTTAAAACATGTGGAAAGAACAAAAATTCTTCTGTTTGTTATAGATATTTCGAGTTTTGCAGATGTGCCGGCACACAAAGCTTTTAATATTTTATTAGAGGAACTGAAAAATTTTGGCCATGGGCTGAAAGAAAAAGAAATACTCATTGCTGCAAACAAGACAGACCTTGATCCTGACCGCAAATCACTGAATGATTTTATCTCCAGCCTTAACAGGGAGTTTGCAAAAAATGTTTATGCTGTATCTGCTGTTACAACTGAGGGCATTGACAGGCTGATCTCAGCCCTTGACAATACAGTGAACAAAAAAGAGCCTGACGAATAAAGATAATCATTACAGTTTTTTTATTTGCCTTTCACTGGAAATAAGTTAGTATCTAAAACGTATAACCTTTTCAGGTCAAACCAATAAAATACCCATAAGGAGGGATTGCTATGGCTGAACAACGATGTAATTATTCTCCAGATTTTCTTAAAGCGATTGAAATTGGACGTCCTCCAAACATTGCAAAGCTCTTTCCAAACTCAAAAGCTTTAATAGTAAGCGGCAAGGTTATTGACAGGGCCATGATGGCTAAGGGCAAAGCAATGACCATGGCTGCAAACGGGCGAAACAGTTTTGTTATACGTGGAGCACTGCAGGCTGCCCAGAGAGCAAATGCTGTCCTTATTATTGAGATAGCAAAATCAGAGGGGGGGGCGAATGCATACTGTCCTGTTAACTACTGGAACATGGCCACATATGTGGATGCTGTATGCAATGAGCTTGGTTTGACCACCCCTGTTGCAATACATGCAGACCATTATGGAATAAAGAATGACAGGGACATCGAAGTTGCAAAGACAGAACTTCCTTCCATGATTGATGCAGGTATAACTTCCATTGCCATTGACGCATCACATCTTCCTGATGATAAAAATCTTCTGGCAAATATTGAACTTAACCCTTTTATACCAAAATGGGCAGGCCTTGAGACAGAGGTTGGAGAGATAAAAGGCAGCCAGGGCCTTTCAACTGTTGAGGATGCCTCCTTCCTGATTCAGGGTCTCAATGCAAACAGTATCTTTCCTGACTGGATTGCCCTTAACAACGGCACAACCCACGGCCTTGAGGCAAGCGGCAAGGGAATTCAGGTTGAACTGACTGCTGAGATTCACCGCGCACTTGAAAAATACGGTCTGTCCGGCGCACAGCATGGAACGTCAGGAAACAGTTCGGAAAGGCTTAAAGAAATTGCTGCAAAGACACGCACTACAAAGGCCAATGTTGCAACTGCGCTTCAGATGATTTCCTGGGGTCTTGAAGTAAATGACTATGGAAATGCAGCGCAGGATGAAAACGGATACTTTATAAAGAAAAAGGGCGAAGGCGTAACAGAAGAGATGTGGACTGAAATGGTTGAATATGCCGACGCTAAAGGCATTAAAGGTGGAAACTATAAAAAACTGAATCTGCAGTTTGAAAACAAACTTCTCAGTCAGCCAGCCGAGATCAGGGAAAGAATGGCAAAAAGGGTAGAGGACTTTGTCTGCAATATGCTCATAAATGTTTTGAATGCAGAGGATACAGCTCCTCTGGCACTTGATGCAATTTTAAAAGCCGGGTCCTTCGACCCTGGTCCAAAGGCACAGCGCATTGAAGACCCGTCTGAATGGACTCAAAGCAGGATAATTGAAAAGGCAAAACTGCTGAATACGGACAAGGGCCCTGAAGGGGATTTTGACGACTGATTCCAGGTCTGTATCTGTTTGACAAAGAAGTAAAGCCCCACATGTGCGAAACGCCCTTTGAACACAGGGGGCTTCAAGTCACAGCAGATAAATGATGCAGTATTCAGGTATTATATGAGTCCATTGTTGTCCAAGAACGAGATTGCCACGCTTCGCTCGCAATGACAATGCAAAGCAAAATCAAACAGTTAATGTCATTGCGAGGGAGCTACGACCGAAGCAATCTCAACCTTGAAACACATGCAAAAACAATATGTCAATACCTTGTTTTGGACATTAATGATATGAGTCATGAAATGAGCAATTTATATGGCTGGACAGGTAAAATATTATCTGTTGACCTTACCAAGCGTAAAATTTCTATGCTGCAAACCCAGGACTACAGTGAGCGTTTTATCGGTGGTCTCGGGATAGCCCAAAAAATATACTGGGATCAGTCTTTGCCAGAGAACAATGCATTTCATCCGGATAGTCCTCTGATTATGATGACAGGGCCCCTGACTGCAACCATGGCCCCATCTGCTCCGAGGCTTGTTGTCTGTGGTAAATCCCCCTGCATTTATCCTGAAACATTTGTGAGCGCAAGTATTGGTGGCTTTTTCCCTGCTGATCTTAAAAAGGCCGGGTATGACGGTATTGTGATTAAAGGCAGGGCAGACAAACCTGTATACCTCAGAATTGACAATGACAGTGTCAGCATACAGGATGCCAGAAACCTGTGGGGACTTACCAACAGCAAGACCTGTCAGATAATCCAGCAGGAGAATGGCAAAAATGCCAGGGTCATGTCAATAGGTCCCTGTGCTGAAAACGGATCGCGAATAGGAACTGTTTTTTCAGATCTGGCAGGAAGTGCTTCCATGGGATTTGGCTCTGTAATGGGATCAAAAAACCTGAAAGCCATAGCTGTAAACGGCACAGGCAAAATTCCGGTAGCAGACCCGGAAAAAATCAGAGCCATAAAGAAAAAACTCAGGTCAATGACAGGTGAGGGGTACTACCATCTGTATGGAGAACCCATTATCGCTCCCGGTACAAAAATTGTTAAAAAGGTTCACTGCCATGGATGTGCACAGGGATGCTGGAGAACACTTCAGAGAAATTCGTCAGGAAAAGAGGGGATTCGAAAATGCCAGACCGGAATGTACTATGCCAAATGGGATAAACAGAGACACAACAGGATAACTGACACAAGCTTTTTTGCAACTGATCTGGCAAACGACTATTCCCTGTGTATACTGGAGCTTCTTTTCATTATGCTGTGGATTGAAAGATGTGTTGAAAAAGGAATACTGACTGAAAAAGAGACAGGACTGCCACTGTCCAGGATGGGAAGCAGGGAATTTATTGAAACCATGATCAAAAAAATTTCCTGTCAGGAGGGATTTGGAAAGGTTCTTGGAGAAGGTACGCTCAGGGCTTCAGAGATTATGGGAAAGGAATCCCGCGAGGTAACACGCAACTTTTTGCACCATACCGGCCGGGGAGTTGCCTATGGTCCCAAGGTTTTTATCCTTTCTGCACTGATTTATGCCACAGAACCACGTCCATCCATTACAGAACTTCATGAGGTCTGCGAACCCTTAACAAAGTGGGCACTGTGGTACACATCCAGGGGTGAAAAAACCTATGTTTCTACTGATATCCTGAGAAAAATCGGGCGCAGGTTCTGGGGCAGTGAACAGTCTGTTGATTTTTCAACTTATGAAGGAAAAGCTCTGGCGTCAAAACTTGTTCAGGACCGCCAGTTTGTAAAAGAATCCATGATAATGTGTGACTTTGCATGGCCGGTCTATGATGATGCAGGTGCTGAAGACCATGTTGGAGACCCGGCACTGGAAAGCCAGCTTCTTTCTGCTGTCACAGGGCTGGAGATTGATGAAAAGGAACTGGCCCGTACTGCTGAAAGAATTTTTACCCTTAACCGTGCTATTCTTCTCAGAGAAGGCAGAAAAGGCAGGCAGGATGACGTGTTGCCTGAATTCTTCTTTGTTGAAAGAGAAGAGCTTATAGGCGATGTTTTTGGAATGAATAATCCGGATCTGCTTCTTCCCGGTTCAGGAGATGAAGTTATTTCCAGAAAAGGTAAAGCAGTGGATAGAGAGAAATTTGAGAAGATGAAAGATGAATATTATGATCTTCGCGGGTGGGATGTTAAAACAGGCCTGCTGAAAAAGGATACCCTTAACAGGCTTGATTTGAATGATCTGATAGAGCTGTTAAAGGAAAAGGTAATTTAAACCTAAGCTGAGCTATTTTTCAGATAAAGACAGCTTAGTGTAATGGTATTTCACTCATTCTCAGCAGACATCCATGTCTGCTTCCAAGGTAAGTATTACGCTTCACCTTCCAGGTGAAGCTTTTGTAATGCTTAAATCCGCTCAATGCTGTTACACTAAGCTGCTGTTTGTGGCATCATGTTTTTTTAGAATCGCTCAATTCAGGTAAATAAAAAATTCAGGGAGGTTTTCATGAAACATATTGTAATAACAGGAAGTACAAGGGGCATAGGGCTTGGACTGGCCAGAGAGTTTCTGAAAAGGGGCTGCAGTGTTGTTATAAGCGGACGAAACAGGGAAAGACTGGAACAGCAAACTGCTGTTTTAAAAGAAGAGTTTGGAAAGGATAAAGTTGCGGGGCAGGAGTGTAATGTGGCTGACATAAATCATGTGCACAGGTTGTGGGATGTTTCAAGGGAAAAGTATGGGAGGGTAGATATCTGGATTAACAATGCCGGCAGTACCACTACCAAGAAAAATTTCTGGGACCTGGATGCCTCAGAGATTGCTCCTGTTGTTAATACGAATGTGACGGGTGTTATTTACGGTTGCCTGGTCGCTCTTCAGGGAATGATTGAACAGGGTTCAGGCCAGATTTATAACATCGAGGGATTTGGAAGTGATGACATGAAACTGCCTGGAATGACAGTATATGGAACAACCAAAAGAGCTGTACGGTATTTTACCGAATCATTAATTGATGAAGCAGAAGGACAGCCTGTACTGGTAGGTACATTAAGTCCAGGCATGGTTGTAACAGACTTTATGCTGGATGGCCTGAAAAAACTTCCCACTGAAAAGGCTGAGGAATCCAAAGCAATCTTTAATGTACTGGCTGATAAGGTTGAGACGGTAACACCTTTTTTAGCGGAAGGCATACTTCAGAACAACACATCAGGTGCAAGGATTGTGTGGCTGACAGAGGAAAAAGCAAATGAGCGCTTCAGTTCCGATGAGTATATCAACAGAGACCTGTTCAGCGAATATGGCCTATAATTTCTGTATAAAGTAAGGGGGTCGAACAGGTTTTAAAAGAATTAAGAAACCTGACCTGCTGAAAAACCCGGAAAGAGGAAGGGTGAGTGAAGGGATTCGAACCCTCGGCCCCCAGGGCCACAACCTGGTGCTCTAACCAACTGAGCTACACCCACCACACAAAAACAATTATACCTTAAAAAATCATAGCAATTCAAATTATTCCTTGTGGCGCGCCTGGAGGGATTCGAACCCCCGGCCTACGGATTAGAAGTCCGTTGCTCTATCCAACTGAGCTACAGGCGCCTTGAAAATTACCAAATATAACATAAAATACAGGTTTGTCAAATTTTTAAGCCTTTACAAATAATACTTGACAGGGGTTGAAATATATATTACTTATATAAGTAAATACATATATAATTGTTTTGCAAGTAAATAACGGGAGACTTTGCCATGCCTGAAAAATACGAGAAATACAAGAGCCTGGAAGAACAGATGCATATCATTAAGGGCTTCTTCAGTGAGTATTTCCGCCAGACCATAACCAAAAATGGAATTGACGACAAGGTGGATTTCAGTATTCTGGAATTAAAAGGGATATCGGCTTTTGCTGATCCTCATCAGGAATATACAATGAGCCAGCTGAGTCACAATGCACATCTGCCCCTGCCAAACATGACATCAATAATTGACCGTTTGTCAAGGAAAGGGTTAGTCAGGAGGAGGCGTGATTCAAAAGACAGAAGGGTTGTAAGGGTTAACCTGACAGATAAAGGAAAAAAGATGCTTCATGAATTCATGAAAAAAAGGGGCCAGGAGCTTGAGAATTCTCTGGGAAGATTGAGCGAAAGGGATCAGATGGATCTTTTCAATGCCCTTGAAAAAGCAACAGAAATCTTTAAAAAGATCCGGTACTGAAAAGACAGGCACATAGTGATACAGGCACAAAGGCATAAGGGCACAAAGGCACATAGGGCTAAAGGCGATTGGGTTGCGAGTTGGAAAAATAAATTATTAAAACCCGTAACCCGCAATTAGTAACATTTGATTGTCGAGAGATGACATAAAATAAATTACCTGGCATAAAAAAAGTTTTTACAACAATAAACCAGATGCTTCGTGTTCTTCGTGAGCTTTGTGGTGGTATTAAAAAAAGATTTTTTTACCACGAAGGGAAAAAGACAAGCACAGAGATTTTTGAAAACCAGGATTATTACAAATCAGGAGGAGATATGGAACCTGTAGCAGCAGAAATGACTTTTGTGGTCGCACTGCAGGCATCAATTGTGCTTGGATTATTACACGGTATAACCCCATGCGGTCATTCCTGGCCTATTCTGGCCCCATTTTGCATAACAGCAAAAGGCATGAAAAAATGCTTAATGGTGTGGTTTTTTTTCTGCCTCGGAACAACCGTTGCCTGCCTGTTTTTAGGGGTTGTTTTCGGGGCACTTGGCTCAATTGTGCCCCATTCATGGGACATTTATTTTGGAATCGGCACTGCATTAATACTTGTCATCCTTGGCATTATTGTTGTCTGTAAACCTCACTGGCTTCATTTTGAAGATGAGGAAGAGGAAGAAGTTCTTAAACAGGCCCTCACTGACAAAGAACAGGCGTTTCTGTTTACAACAAGCAAACGGAGGTTCAAGCACGGAATATACTGGGGGATGTTTTCCCTTGGATTTGTAAACATGATCATTCCCTGCCCAACTGCCAGTGTCATGTATTCATATGCCCTGGTAGCAAAAAGCATTACTGTTGGCAGCATAATATTTCTGGGCTATGCCATTTCCACATCTCTGGTTCTTTTGATCATTACCTACTTTTTAGGAAAGGCCACACTTTTTTTTAAGAAATTCGGGCAGGAAAAGTACGAAGTTCTTATCACAAGGGTCAGCGGAATACTGATAGCTTTGTTCGGCGTTTACATGGTTATTGTTGAGTGGCAGGGTTTTTACAAATAGGGTTAAAAAGGATAAAATAAAAGAGGAATTTACTGTGCAGATTACTTCAATCATAGGCGACTACACCTACAGCAAACCTTTCTCCGAAGTTGCAGAGAACCTGAAAAACAGGTTTAAGGAAAAGGTGGTAATGGTTAACCATTTCTGCCTGCGTCACCAGGCGTTTTCCAGAAAGCAGCTTGAGGAAATGGAAGACAATATCAGCAAATCTGACATTATCTTTCTCTGCATGGTATTTGATGATGCTGTTTTGAATATATTAGAAAAACACTCAGGAGAAGATAAGACATTTATTGTCCTTGCCTCGGTTGGGCCAGGGATGAGACTTGCCCGCCTTGGGAAGTTCTGTCTTGGGGATGTTATAGATTCCTTTGCTGATTCAAAGGTGGCAAAAGTTCTAAAAATGTTGAAGGGCCTTTCCGGCAAAGGCAGCTCCATGGAGGTGCGAAAGCTTCTGAATATGGCTGATTCCATACTGAAAGTGCTCCGGTTTGGAAAATGGAAGGATGCCTGCAAATATGTCCAGGCATGGAAATACTTTTTTAACGGCGGGACTGAAAACATACTCAATATGTTTCTTATGATATTAGTTGAATATTATGGGTTCAGAACAAAATATAATCCTCCAACCGAAATCCCGAACATCTACATTGCTCATCCCAGATCAAAGAAGCTTTTTACATCTGTTGAAGATTATCTCAAGTGGTATGACCTGCCCTGCTGGATGCCGACCAATGGTTCGAGAAATAAGAAAAGGCCAATTGTTGGAATCCTGTTTTATAACCAGCGCTACCAGAGCGAGGATACCCGTGACCTTGTTTCTGTAGTAGAGAAATTAGAGAAAAAAGGCATAGGTGTTATCCCTGCAATCAGTACTGGCACAGAAAATCTAAACACAATAAAGACTTTTTTTATGAAAAACCAAACTTCCAGGGTTGATGCAATTATAAGCTTTCTTTATTTCCGCATTGAGGGAGGACCCCTTGGAGGTGATTATGAGGCATTTGAGAGTCTGTGCCGGCAGATGAACATTCCTTTTATAAATTATGTCTGCATGGGTTTTTCCACGCATGAGGAGTGGCGTGAAAGGGCAGAAGGAATGGCTCCCATGGAAACAAACCTTGGCATTATTTTTCCTGAGCTTGATGGTCAGATAGAGGGCAATCTTATTGCAGGAAACAGGGAAGTTGCTGCAAAGGGGGGCAATGTTGTCAGGATCATGGCGCCGATTGAAGAGCGGGTAAACCATGCTGTAGCACGTACTGCAAACTGGATTAAACTCAGATACAGGGACAACAGGGATAAAAAGGTGGCCTTTATCCTGTTTAACTATCCTCCGGGCAAGGATACCATAGGCAGCGCCGGGAACCTTGATACATTTGAAAGCCTTATCAGGCTTCTTGACAGAATGAAGCAGGAGGGCTACAGCGTGTCAGGTTATCCCAGGACACGCCATGAATTTATCCGCCTGATTACAAAAAAGAATGTCATAAACCAGAGCAACTGGACCTCAATTGGAAAGGCAAAAGAGAACTCATTTAAAATTCCTATAGAGGAATATCGCCAATGGTTTTCAGAACTTCCCGGAGAACTTCAAACCGAGATGATTGAAACCTGGGGAGATGTTCCAGGAGAAATAATGGCAGATGAAGAAAACCTGTATGTACCTGGCCTTCAGTTTGGAAATGTTTTTATCGGATTTCAGCCTGTCAGGGGTTATCATGGGGATCCGTCAAAATCATACCACGATACAGCTCTGCCTCCCCATCACCAGTATCTTGCCTTTTACCGGTTTGTGGAAAAGATTTTTCAGGCTGATGTGGCTGTTCACTTTGGAACTCACGGCACACTGGAATTTCTGCCTGGCAAGCAGGTTGCTCTCTCTGAGAAATGTTATCCTGATATTTTTATAGGAAGTCTTCCTAACTTGTATTTATATACCTGCAGCAACCCCTCTGAGGCAATGCTTGCAAAGAGAAGAACTTATGCTGTTCTTGTGGATTATATGACTCCGCCAATGATTGTATCCGACCTCTACGGTAAATTTTCCGAAATGGAAACAGACATTCACAACTATTACCATTTTGAGGGACAAAGCCCTGCAAGGGCCAAAGAGCTAAAAAGCAAGATCCTGAGCAATGCCATTGAAAACAACCTGCTGGATATTGAAGCAGAGGATATTGATATGAGCAGTCTTTACAACCAGCTCAGCGAGATGAAGGGCTCAATGATGACCAAGGGCGTACATGTAATGGGAACAGCACTTACCGGAGACGAGCTTGTGGATTATGTGCTTGGAATAGTCCGGTTTGACCGTGGTGAGATTTCATCCCTGCAAAGCCTGATTGCCTGCGGCTGCGGGCTTGACTGGGATGATGCCAGAAAAAATCCCTCAAGGGTTATGGAAGACGGCGTGCTCACCGGTGCAGTATGTGACCGAATCAACAGGGAGGCACGTGATCTTCTTGAAGAAGTTTTAATTAAAAAAACTCCTGTAAAAAAAGCAATCAAAAAATCAGGGAATAAAAAACCGGGAAAAGAGACCACGAAAAAGCTGACTGAAACCCTTGAATTTTCCATTGAACTTGGCAGCAGGCTTAAAGACAACCTGGAAATTGACCAGATGATTCATGCCCTTAATGGAGAGTTTATCTCACCTGGACTGGGAGGCAACCCCATCAGAAGTCCCGGTGTTATCCCAACAGGACGCAATCCTTATCAATTCAACCCTGAGCTTATTCCGACTCCCCTTGCCTGCAGGAGGGGTGAAGAAATTGCAGCTCAGGTAATTGACTGCTACAAAACTGAAAATAACGGCTGTTTTCCCGAAACCGTAGGTGTAGTGCTCTGGGGGTTTGAAACCATGAAAACACAGGGAGAAACAGTAGCTGAAATTTTCCGTCTTCTTGGAGTACAGCCAAAGCGTTCCGGCATGGGTGATGTGGTAGGTGTTGTGCCAATCCCGCTGGAGGAACTTGGCAGACCCAGGATTGATGTTGCTGTAGAGATATGCGGAATCTTCCGTGATACCTTTCCGGTTCTCTTAAGGCTTATTGACAGGGCATTCAGAATGGTTGCAACACTTGATGAGCCAGAGGATAAAAGTTTTGTTAGAAAACATGCTGTTGCCATTCAAAAAGCTCTTAAAAAGGAAGGTGTTCCTGATGAGCAGGCTGAGCTCCTGTCTGTTTCCCGGATTTTCGGGCCGTCTGCATCCAATTACGGAACTGAGGTGACAAACCTTATTGAATCTTCGGAATGGGAGGATGAAAGCCAGATAGCTGACCTTCATCTTGCCAAGATGGCCCATGTCTACGGGGATGTCTATCATGCTGTTTCAAGTGTGGAAGCCTTCAGGGAGGTGCTAAGCACTGTTGATGTTGTTTCCCAGGTGCGTGACAATGAGGAATATGGCATTGCAGATCTGGATCACTACTATGAATTTCTCGGCGGGCTCTCAAGCTCGGTTGAAAGCGTGCGTAAATCCAGAAATGTTTCGGGTGGAAAAACAAAACCCATTGTCCTGGTTGCTGATTCCACCAGGGATAAAATAAAAACCATGGATATTAAAAAAACAATCGATTCTGAGGTCCGCACAAAAATTCTCAATCCTGCATGGATGAAGGGGCAGATGGACAGCGGCTATCAAGGCGTAAAAAATCTGGGCAAGAGGATGGAACATATCCTTGGCTGGCAGGCAACATCGTCCGGGTCTGTTGACAGCTGGGTCTGGAGCGAGATGGCTGACAAGTATGTCTTTAACGAAGAGATCCGCAAAACCATGATGAAGGAAAATATCTGGGCAGTGGAGGATCAGCTCAGGCGGCTCATGGAAGCCTATCAGAGAAAAATGTGGGATGCGACTGATGAAGAGATTGAAAAACTTAAACAGATTTATCTTGAACTGGAGTCAGAGATAGAGGAAATGGAAGAATAGAAAGGGAAGTAGGGGCGAAAAATATTTCGCCTACTAAAGTTAACAGGCACACAGGCACAAAGAAAAAATTAAGAATTTAAAAGAATGGCAATAGCCAATAAATACAAATCTTTTCTAAGAGCCTGAACAGTGTCTGACCGAAAACCCGGATTCAGGTTGGAAACCGAAAAATAATTTTCTGTAGGAGCTCAGGCGCGATATCAGTTCTGTTTTTCGCGCCTGAAGGCGCTCCTACAGCATAGAATCAGGACTTTTCGTTCAGGCACTAAAAAGATTCCCGCTTCCGCTGGAAGGATAAATGGCGGGAACACTTAAAGGAGAAAATTTATGGCAAAAGCAGTCCAGCCACTTTCACCAGAATACGAAGGCAGAATTAATTATCCCTTTTCTGGCATCATTGACCACGAAAAGCTTAAGATGGCGCTTATAATGAATGTAATAAACCCCCAGATCGGCGGTGCTCTGGTTCGGGGAGAGCGGGGAAGCGCAAAGACCATATCAGTAAGGGGCCTTTCTGATATACTCCCTGAGATTAATGTGGTTGACGGATGCTCTTTCAGCTGTGATCCAAAGGATATCAGTAAAATGTGTTCTGTTTGCCAGGACCAACATAAGAAGAAAATAAGGCTGCCTGTTGAAAAAAGAAGAATGAGGATAGTAGAGCTTCCAGTTGGAACAACAGAGGACAGGGTTATTGGAACTCTCAATATTGAAAGGGCAATCAAGGAAGGGGTTAAGGCTCTTGAAACCGGCATTCTGGCAGAGGCAAACCGCGGTATTCTCTATGTTGACAACATCAACCTCCTTGATGATCACATTATGGATGTTCTTCTTGACTCGGCTGCCATGGGTGTAAACGTGATAGAGCGCGAAGGGGTGTCTGTCTCACATCCTGCAAATTTTATCCTCATAGGCACAATGAATCCGGAAGAGGGAGAGCTCAGGCCCCAGCTTCACGACAGGCTTGCATTTCACGTGGAAGTAAAAGGTGTCGAAAGTCTTCATGGGCGATTCAAAATAATGAAACAGGCAATGGAGTTTGAGAGGGACCCCATCTATTTAAGGAAGCTTTATGAAGAATCGAACAGTGAAATTGCAGAAAAAATTATTAAGGCGCAAAAGCTCCTTCCAAAGGTAACGATGAAGGAAAAGTTTTTAAGGATTGTTGCCAGGATGTGCATAGAACTTGACGTGGACGGTCACAGGCCTGATATAATCATAACGCGGGCAGCCATGACCAGGGCAGCCTATGATGG
>JAJRXD010000018.1 GCA_024276465.1 Deltaproteobacteria bacterium | reverse complement strand
TGCAGAAAGACACTCATGCAAGGCTGCGGTGCAATGGGTTAAAAAAAACACTTTGCCACTTGTCCTTTTGGCTTTGTTACCGCTATTATTACCTGTTTTGAGTTTTTCCCTCTTTTTTGGGAAAACTCCTGAAAACACTCTTTCCCGGCGGCAGAATGCATCTCAGGTTTGATTGTCGCTGGAGCAAGCACCCCCCCCTCTATCTAATACTGCTTTCCTCTGCGTCTTGAACAGACAAAGCGAGTGGGCGGTGAACTTTAGAAGTCTTTATCTGACAAATCAGCTCAGCTCAGGTTTTATAAACAATGCCGGTGAATATATCGCCATCATGGAACAGGCAGGTTCCTGTCAGCCTGGAGCATGGAGGAAGGTGGTCCGCTATCTTTTTGCTCAGCTCAACATCAAAAGACAGGCTGTCCGGGGATGGGGTAATAACAGCGTCAAAAAAGCTGATCCTTGTTTTAATAACCGGGTAAAGAGCTTTATACACGGATTCCTTGGCGCTGAAAATTAATGCCACCATTTTTTGTGCTTCTTCGCCAGGCCATTCAGACAGCCAGATCATTTCCTGCCTGGTCAGGATCTTCCTGGAAATATTCATGGAGATTCTCTTTACTGTTTCAACATCAAACCCGATCCCCGTTACATCACTGCAACGGGCAACAGCCGCACCGCACCATCTGTTATTGTGTGAAATGGCACCTGTAATTCCAGCAGGCCACAGCACGGACCCATCCGACCCTTTGCCCAGCATGCGGCCTGCCATGCCAAGAGCACCAAGGGCACGGCGGGCGCAGGTCCGGCCAGCCAGAAATTCATTGCGCCTTTTTGCAACAGCTTTTTCCATACAGGCATGCTCTCCTGGATAAAAGTCATTCTCAATGTTTTTTATCCTGCAGCATTCAGTTACAACACAGTGAGGAAACAGGGGTTGTATATCGAATCTGTCCGGTATCTTATCAGCATTATTGTGTTCCTGCATTTTTCATCCATCCGGTTGGAAAATCCGGCCTGAGCCTGACAACCTCAAACAGCGTAGCAATCAGTTCATTATGCTTGCCAGCCCGGTGAGGATTTAAAAATTCCCATACAATGGTTTTGTCAGGAGTCACTTCAAATGCACGACCGGAATTTGATTCTGTGATCAATGTGTTGCCGTTGGGAAGGCGGGCACTTGAGCCGCAGTCATAGGTGTAGAATGGGTGGTCAGGTGTGCCGGAATACTGCCACTTAATTTCACTGGTAAAGGGGTCAAGCTCCATTACCTGCGATCTGTCCCCCAGACCCTGGTTGTCAAAGACCAGCATATTGCCGTTGTCAAGAACAGTTGGCTGGTGCTGTCTGGACCAGAGGCCGGACTTGCACCATACCACCTTTTGAGCTTCCATGTCGACAACACATACAACATCTAACCACAAAACAGAGATCAGCACATTGCCCTGCCTGAAGGCAGGTGAACGAAGGGCTAACCGGCCGTCTAAAACTTCAATCGTATTTGTATGCATGGTATCACCCCAGGCTTTCATTCGCCTTAAAACAGGAGCATATTTTGAATTCTCAAAAGCTTCAAGTATTGACACCCGCATTATTTCATTACCATCAGCATCCAGGACACATATAAAGTCTTCAAGAATCGGTTTTTTTTTATTGTATTTTGGTATGATACGTGCCTTCCTGGCCAGCAGATAAATCAGACCTTCCCTGGTAACAAACAGATCGTGATGGGCCCCGTTTCTGTTTTTCCAGATCAGGTTTGAATTTCTGTCAAGCTTCAGAATACCAATTCCGTCAAATATTGCCAGCAGATCACCGTTGTCCATCAGGTGGACACGCCGCCAGAAGGAGTAATGACTGGAAAACTTTCGGCCAGATGATTTGTAATCAGGCCATATGCGCGAAATATCACACTGCCACTGGTAAAGCTGATTACCCTTCATGTCCATCAGGATGGCCTCAGGAGCATGACCTGAAATGTACAGATTAAGGCCGTTGCAGGCCAGGCGCTCGTCGTAAACAGTGATATTTTTTCCTGCAGGAGCCGGCATGGAGCCGTCCATGTATCCCAGTGATTCAAGCTGATCAACCAGTTCTTTCTGATCAATAGACAGCCTGTTTCTGCCGGGAGCAGGATTAATTTTATGCCAGCGCCCCACGGAATTCTTCGCAAAGAAATTCCGTTTAACTTCAGCAAGCATTTTAACAGGAAAAATCCGCTGTTTATACCAGAAGATGCCTGTAAAAGAACCTAATATAAAGACTGCAAATACTGAAAGAATTTTTTTTAATAACCGCTTTTTTTTCATCTGTATATGCCTTACTCCCAATAACCTGTTTTCAAAAACAAACTGTTGTGAATCAGGGCAGATTTTTGTTAGCCAGAGGTTACGGGTTTCCTCTGTGCCAATCCTTTCGCGCATGAATGCGCTCCTACATCTCTGTGCCTTTGTGCCTATGCCCCTCTGTGCCAATCCTTTCGCGCATGAATGCGCTCCTACATCTCTGTGCCTCTGTTCCTGGCTTCTAATCCTCTGTGCCTATGCTCCTTTCCCCTTCTTTTGATCACACCAGTTGTCAGCAGGTAAAAATATTATCTCATAACCGGCAAATCGTTTGCGGATCTGCTCGGAACTTAGTGTGGTTGTACAGAGAAAATATTGAGATGTGCTTATTTTAACACAAAAGAATCCCATGTTTGCGCCTAATGATATCATGGAAGCTTCAGGACGTTCAGAAAAAAACAGTTCAATATTATTGTCAACAAAGGTAATATTCTTAGAGCAGATATATTCTTTTGATGCATTCTTCTCGTGCCCCACTGTCCCCCTTTTTTCAAGGGCCTGGCGGGCAAGCACGCGATCGTTAAGCCCGTGCATATCCAGTACGTAGTTGTTCGTATTATAATAGGGCAATGCTCCCGCTCCCATTACTGCGAGAGTATCCTCCGGCCTGATAAACGCTGACAGGAGTTTGCCCTGCCTGATCCGGTTTTGAGCATAGGAAGAGATGTTTTCCACCCCGGTGATCCCTCTGTAATTCCTGAATCCAACAGCAATCGGTACTGCTGTCAGGAAAGGGACCAGTACAATAACCACAGGCAGTGAACAGAGCATGATTTTCTTTCCGGCATCAGCAGGATTTTGCCTCTTCAACCAGTAATACGCACCAGCAAGACCACCCTGAATGCTCAGATAGATGAATGGCAGAACAGGATCCAGCAGACGATACTCGAACCTGTCTCCCCCTATAATCAACAGATAGGATATATATACAAGGGAAACAAAGGAAAAATATGCTCCGGCTGTAAAGGGAGGAACATTCCATTGAATCCGTCCCTGCCTGCTGCTGAGAAAGCCCAGATTGCCTGCAGCCAGCGGGGCTAACAACCATAAAAAGTAATAAATAAAAAAACCTCCCAGGTACAGGGCTCCCTGGCTCAGCCATATCCCTGACACCTTGGCATAGAAGGTGTTGGGCAGCAGATCGCCGTAATAGGCATATCGCCAGACCAGGTGGGGAACAGCACACAACAGAAAAAATGCGAGTCGCATATAGTCCTGCTGTACCAGGCGAAAGGATCTGAATATGGCAACAAGAACAAGCCCTAATGCCATAAACATGTATCCTTCAGGCCTGGTCAGCGCAGCCAGGCCGAAAAGCAGGCCGGAGACCCAGCCATTACCGGATATGGCTGTTCTGTTTGTCACACCAGTCTCCCTGAGGAGAGCCATGTTGGCTGCAAAGAGCAGCAGTGAAAAAAAGCGCGTCTCAAGGCCTCCGGTCATCCAGCAGGCATAAGTCCTGCTGAGACACAAACAGGCAGGGGCCAGGAGTATAATGAGACTCCTCCCGAAAATCTGTTGACCCATGCGAAAGACTAATAATATCAGGATCAGGCCTGACACTGATCCTAAAACATTGGAAAACAGCTCAGGATCAACTCCCAGCCACATGCCCCAGGACATCAGCATGACCCAGAGAAAATTCGTGTATCCCTCAACCCGTTCACCCTGATTAAAACACAATCCAAGTCCATCAGCAAGGTGCCTTGAGTACCTGAAACTGATGAAGCAGTCATCCCCTAAGAACCAGTACCATCTGGTGAGAACAAGCAGTGCCGCCAGGGGAATAAAAAGAAAAAGGATTAATTGAGTGGGCGAATATTGCTTCAGAAAAAGGCTTTGAAATATTTTATCACTGCAGTTCATTGTTTGATTTCTCAGTTGCTGAATTACACTCATATATTACAGCGCCTGAAAGCAGAGTATGTTTTTCAGCTTTTTTTATTATGTCATAATAGTTGCGGTTTCTGCACCGGTCCATTGAGCCTGAAAATTTGTAGAACCAGTGGCACACTGTTGCCTCATGGTCAAAAGGAGCAATTAAAATCCAGAACCTTTCCTGGCAGGAATCAAGAAATGATTTTTTTACAGGCCATATGAGCTGAACCTTAAAGTCACTGTAAAAAAGAAAGACTGTGTTACTGTAAGTTGTAAAAACCCATTCATCAGCACCCACGTCTCTGCTTTTCAAAAACTCAACAGCTTCCTTAACCCATTGGGGATTAACAGTGCCCTTTAACAAAAAATCTTCCGGCTCTCTGCCATTAATATATTTCAGATAATATGCAAGGGGTATCCCTGATGGAATATCCCTCTGCAGAGTCTGAACATCCCTGCCAATAATATCAGCTGGAAAAGAAAAAATTGATGGGATTATCAAGCCTGAGAACAGGACAACATTAAAAGCAGCCCCGGCAATAAATTTTTGAACACCTTTTTTCCGGAGGATCAGATAAAACTCATCAAGAAACCTTGCAGCAGTTATTGAAATAAAGGGTATGATAACAATCATCAGCCTTTCAAACAGCGATGAATAGAATACAAAACAGGGGTATACTGTCAGGAAGATCAGCACTATCATTATAACTAACATATCCTCCCTTTTCCTGTAAAACAGCAGGGTGGCTGCACCAAGGCATACCAGGATAAATGAACAGTCAATGGAAAACCTGACCGTAAACAGGGCAACCTTAACAAATTTAAGAAAAAAAGAGTACTGGACAGGCGTTATATGCCATGATCTCCATGGTTGATAGACCAGGCAATACAGAAGTGTAAAAACAGTCAGAGCCATTAAGGTCAACAGCAGCTTTTTATTCAGAGCCCATCTGACATTTCCATGAGTACATGTACTGTAAACAGATATGGTTATAAACAAAACAATGGCAGTGATAGGATTCCCGCAGATCAGCCCTGTGCTAAAAAGAGCCGCAAAGATATAGTGCCTGGTTTTGTTTTTCTCAATGGCTTTCAGGCCAAAACAGAGAGCACCTAAAAAACAGAATACTGCAAGGGAATAATATCTTGCCTGTCTCTCATATGCGATCAGCACAATATTAAAGGTCTGAAAAGCCATGCTGATAAGGCCTGTTCTTGAGTTGTAAAGATATTTCCCCAACTGAAAGGTTAAAGCCAGAGAAAAAACGCCCATAAGCGCAAACAGGAATCTTGCGCTGAACGTGGATGGCCCAAAAATCAGAAATGACAGGGCTGTTACTATTATATCACCGTAAGGATGTTTGATCAGAGTTCCGTCATCAGCAAAATCTTCTTCAGCAAACTCATAAATGTCAGTGTCAATCAAGCCGGTGGCTGAATCTGGAGCAGAAATCGGGACAAGTGCACCAATGTAGAGAAAAAGGTCCCTTTTCGCGTCATATGCATTCGGCAGCCTGAAATCCAGCATCTGCCTGGCATACCAGGCTGTTTCAGCTTCATCCTGCCACAGCAGTGAATTGTCCAGGTTGTACAAACGAAGGTAGCTGCCGCAAGTCAGCAGGACAATAAATATGAATATATGTTTAGCGCGTTCAGTCATTTGAATTAATATTTGTCTGCATCCTGGCAGCCCTGTTCCTGTTGTCCATTGGCTGTTTTTCTCATTGTTTCGTCATTTGACATTCTTTTGTCATTTGGTCTTTTTAATCTGATATTTTTTTAATATCCCTTTTTTCCTGCCCTGCCTTTCAAACAGATAGTATTCACGTCCGGGGTACTGCGCCATCAGCCTGACATTTTCCGGCATCCCGAGGTCTCTTGCATAAACAACCTGACCCTTCAGGTCCAGAGAGTTTAAAATAAAAGCAGAATTGTAATAATCAGGGTCCCTGTGTGGTTTTCTGTAAGTCCCGGACTCAACAAAAACAAGGGCGTTTTTCAAGCCCTTTTGCTCTGCCTGCCTCTTTATTTCAGCATTAACATTCCAGTAGCTGTCCTGATAAAGCGAAATCCGTGAAGGGGTATAGAATAAAAAATTTATCATACAAAGCAGAAAAACAGATAATCCGACTGCTCCTTCCAAATGTGTGGATTTTACAATCCCTTTTTTCGAAACATATTCAGCAAATAATTTCGGGGCTGTTATAATACCCCGGGCTGTAAGTATCAGAAACATCGGAACGCACTCAAAAAAATAACGTGCGCCCAGGCATATTCCTGCTGCCCAGTAAAAAAAATACCCGAAAGCAACAAGGGCAGTTGAACCCATCAGGAGATAATCCCACCTGTTCTTAGTGAAACTGAAAAGCAGAATGAAAATAAAAACCAGGGACAAGCCCGGCCAGCCAAAAAGATCAGAGCTGAGTATGATAAAATACTTTCCAGTGTTGTAAACTGCTTTGCGCAGAGTATGGCCACCAGCTGCAAAATGAGAAAATTCACCCTTTTCAGGACCAAACCCAAGACCGGAGTTGGGATCATATCTGGCATATCCTGTTGTAAAAAAATCACCTGTAAGATAATGGTTATACAGGAGGAAGCAGGCAAGCAGTAATATTGCCGGAATACAGAACAGGGTGATTTCCCTGATCCCAATAACCTTTTTTTTACATGCAATAATACAGTAAAGGAAAAACGGCAGTGTTATCAGTAGTGTCGGAAAAGGCCTGGTATTGAAGGCTAACCCGAATGCAACCCCGGCTAAAAAGGGGAAATACCATTTTTTTACTTTTAAAGTTTTTAAAGTGCACAACAAACACAAAACAATAAAAAACAGGCTGGATACCTGGGACATATATGTTGAACACATAAAAAAATAAAAAGGGGAGGAAAATGCCAGGAGGAGCGACAATCGTGATGTCTTCTCATCAAACATCTCTTTTGCAAAAAGATAGATAAAAACAAGCGATATACCTCCTAAAACAGGATTTATTATCCACGGTGCATTTAAAATAACACCTATTGTCATAAAAAGACTTTGCCCGAAAAAGTATTTCCCATACCATTTTACACCATCGTTAATAATAAACTGCATGTCAAAAAACTCTCCTGCCTCTGGAGGCGCAATGGAGAGATTGCCGGATGCGAATATTTTTGCCTGAAAGTACTGGGCAATACTGTCCTGGATATGCGGAATTCCCTCAAACACAAAGATTGAAATCATACCGGAGAGCACAATAAAAAGCAAAACAGCTGCAGTCATAAATTTTCCGCTTTGTAAGGTCATCAGATAATTATATGGCGTAATAAAAATTGTTTTCGGGAACTTGGAAAACATGAAAAAAGAGAAAACAAAAAGGGCCGGCCCTAACAATACAATATCCTTCAGGCGAAGCTGGTATTGATGGCAGTAATATGTAAATTTAATATAATTAAAATGATCTCCGCACATGAAGTACAGACAGACAGAAACAATGCCTGCTGTTAGAAAGTATTGTTCGTTCTTTGAAAAATGAATTTGAAATTTCATCTTTTTTTATATTTAAAACAATTGTTTTTTTATTGACACAAACCGGCCTGTATCCTAACATATTTGCATTCAAAAAAGGAGAACAATAATGACTGCACCTGATGAACAAGTTGATCTGTCAGTAGTAATGCCATGTCTGAACGAGGCTGAAACCATAGCAACGTGCATAAAAAAAATCCAGGACTCATTCAGAAGGCTCAACATATCAGGCGAAATTGTTGTGGCTGACAATGGCAGCACGGACGGCTCTCAAAAAATATCAGCTGACCTGGGAGCACGCGTGGTGCATGTGGAAAACAAGGGGTACGGCAGCGCACTGAGGGGCGGAATAAAAGAAGCACGCGGCAAATTTGTCATTATGGGGGATGCTGATGACAGTTACGACTTCTCCAACATAGAGCCCTTTGTTTCAAAGCTGCGTGAAGGTTACGACCTGGTTATGGGGAATCGATTCAAAGGTGGCATAAGACCAGGTGCCATGCCGCCCCTGCACAGGTACTTTGGAAATCCCCTGATTACAGCTATTGGAAAGATTATGTTTAACAGCCCTGTAGGTGATTTTAACTGCGGACTTCGCGGTTTCAGGAAAGACGCTATCATGAAGCTGGACCTGAGAACCACAGGCATGGAATTCGCCAGTGAAATGGTTGTAAAATCAGCCCTGCACAGGATAAAAACAACTGAGGTCCCTACCCCTCTGTTCCCTGACGGTCGCACCGGAACCCCCCATTTGCGAAGCTGGCGTGACGGGTGGCGCAATCTCAGGTTCATGCTGCTCTTCAGCCCCAGGTGGCTTTTTTTATATCCCGGCCTGCTGCTCATATCAGCTGGCCTGGCAATCGGGCTGTGGCTCCTGCCAGGCCCGAAAACCATAGGGAGTGTCACCTTTGATGTGCACACACTGCTCTATGCCTCAATGGCTGTCATCGTCGGGTACCAGGCAGTCACATTTTCCCTGTTCACAAAAATATTTGCACTTGTGGAAGGGCTGATACCAGAAGATCCGAGATTCAACAGGCTCTTTCGATATTTTAAGCTTGAAACAGGCTTGATAGTTGGCGGCATTTTACTGTTAGTCGGGACAATCGGCACTTTTTACGCTGTTGACCTCTGGAGAGAAAAATCATTTGGCAATCTGGACCCTTTTAAGACCCTGCGGATTATTATTCCCTCGTTTACCATGTTTACCTTAGGCTTCCAGATGGTTTTATCTATTTTTTTCCTCAGCATATTGGGGTTAGGCAGGGCATCTTCCGAATCTCCGCTTAACTGATCATTTTGTCTCTTGGCAAATGAAATAATTTTTTTCAAAAAGAATCCTCCCATGGATAAAAGCAGTATATATATCAGCATAGTAATACCTGTCTATAATGAAGAAAACAGAATTACAATCTTTCTGTTAAGTGTTATAGATTATCTGCTTGAAAAGGACTTTCTCTATGAAATTGTCATAGTGGATGATGGAAGCACAGATTCTACGATCAGAACTATTGAATCGCTGCTGGATGAAAAGCTTGCGGGTAAATACAACATTATTAAACTTCCCGGAAATCTGGGCAAGGGTGAAGCCATTCGCAGGGGCATGATGGAGGCCAGTGGTGAATATATTTTCTTTATAGATGCTGACGGGTCAACACCCATAAGGGAAATTGATAATTTCATGCATCATTTCAGCCTTGATTATGATGTATATATCGGCAATAGAGTTTTCAGGCAAAAAACTCCTTTTAAAAGGCTGTTTTTCGGGACCGGTTATACAATCCTTGCAAACTACTTTCTTCAATTAAGAATTTTTGACTATACCTGCGGGTTCAAATGCTATAAACGTGAAAGCGCCCAAAAGATATTTTCCAGACAGACATTAAACAACTGGAGCTTTGATACCGAAGATCTTTTCATAGCCAAAAAATCCGGCTGTAAAATTATTGAAATACCTGTGCAATGGATGCATAAGCCGGGCTCAAAAGTAAAAGTGTTACAAAATATTTTTGTTTGTGCTTTTGACCTTATACGAATCAGATACAATTACATAAAAGGACTGTATTCATAGGTTTAATCTGTGACTAATAAAGTTTCCCCCTGGTGTTCCCTGGCAGCAATTCTTGTTCTTGCTTCAATAGTGCTGCTCCAGGGCCTTGTTTTTGACTGGAAACCGGTCGACGACGCATACATATCTTTTCGATATGCTGCCAACCTTCTTGACGGCCACGGGCTTGTATTTAATCCGGGTGAAAGGGTTGAAGGTTATACAAATTTTTTATGGACCATGTTAATGGCAGCATGCGGGTTATGCGGCCTCAACATTGTCCAGGCCGGCATGTGGTCAGGCGTTCTTTTCGCATGCATCGCAATAGTTCTCACCCTGCTGGTTTCAAAGCAGATCGCCGTTGAAAGACAGTGGCCCGGCTGGCTGGCCTGGGTTCCTCCCCTGCTGATAGCATTTTATCCGGGATGGAGTTACTGGGCGTTCAGCGGCATGGAGCCGCCTCTGCTGGCATGTCTCCTGCTCCTGTTCCTGTATTTCGGCTGGGAAGGCTCATCCAATGCTCTCAAATTAGGACTATGCGCTTTTTTTGGAATTCTGGCAGCTCTTACGCGCTGGGACTTAGTGCTTATATGGCCTGTTGTTGTCATTGCCCTGCTGCTTGACGGCAATCAGCCCAGGTCAAGGAGATTAACCAGCTCCATAATCCTTTCTTCCTGCCTTTTAATTGGATTCGGTTCCTATTTTGTCTGGCGAACAATCTACTATGGCGACATCATGCCCAATACCTACTATGCCAAGACAGGCGGGTCTTTCCTGCTCAGGATCCCGAGAGGTCTTGTTTATACCGGCGAACTGGCTGTGTGCTGGTGGCTGCCGGTCAGTCTCGTACTCTGGACAGCAGATCTTTTTAAAAAAAAATCAGCTGTGCTGTTTGCTTCACTGCTTATCTACATGGTATATGTCACCTGGACCGGGGGCGACCATTTTGCGTGGCTGAGATTCTACATGCCTGTTCTGCCGATTGCAGCCATAATGGCTGCCGGGATAGTAAAAAACCTTTCAGCATTTGCAGGCAGGTCGAAATTCCGGCGTGCAACATCGCTTGCAGTTGTAGCCGGATTCCTTGCTGTGTTTGTCGGGACTTCAATGAGAATCGATTATCTTTCAGCACAGAAGCACCACCAGTTTGTCAGGTGGTGGCAGAATGTCGGGATATGGTCAAAAGATGCCTTCCCCCGGCACTATCGCTACGGGGTAATTCCTGCAGGGATAATACCATATCTTTCAGGACATCCTGTCCTTGATTTAATGGGTTTAACAGATCATGATACAGCTCATTTTGGAGAGATAGATACCTCTGAAGCACCCGGCCACCAGAAAAGCAGCACAGACATTGTACTGAAACAGAAGCCTGAGGTCATCCTTGGAGAGGCTCTGCCCTTTGACCATCCACCCACCCAGCAGGAGGTATTGCTTCATACCCATCGCAATATGCTTCTCAAACTCTACCAGATGCCCTCTTTTAAGAGCCTGTACGATTTCAGAACCGTCAAAATAGGAAACAGATATACATCTTACTGGATCCTGAATTGAGAGATTATGCCGGGTTTTGTTCCTCAACCACAACCTGCATCCTGCAAAGAACAGGAGGAAGAAAAAACTTTGAGATTACCGCGTTGTTTCACTCCTCGCAAGGACAGCAAAAATGTGCTTAATGGACTTTTTGTTCGGTCTCTATCTGTTTTTTTTTCTGAACAGAAAAAGAATTCTGCTTGTGCCTGCAATTTTTCTTTCACTTACAAACTCAAATTTTTCTGAAAAAACCGATAAAAATGTTTCACGGTTTATGCTGCTGTAAATATCCTCACGAAGTGCAAGAAGCTGCTGAAACATTTCATCCTCCCTTGCAACGAATTCAACAACCAGAAACTTCCCGGTCATATCCAGGAAAAAATCGCGTATTGCTGCCAGGGGAATCCGTGATGTAATCAGCATATGGTGCATTAATGCCAGAGCAAATACTGCCTCTGCATTGATACGTTCCATGAAGCTTTTTCGCTCAGTGTGGCAGAAGCCAAGTGAAGGGCTCGGATTTGCAAGGTCAACCCAGAGTGGAAGTATCTTTGCGCCTTTCTTTTTTGCCTCCTGATAGAGCAGGTCAACACTATCGTGATCAGAATCAACGGCAATGACATCAGCGCCGTGCTGTGATGCCAGAAGGCTGTACTGGCCGGTGTTAGAGCCAAGATCAAGAACTGTCTCAGGAGAATATTCCTTCAGAAAATCCGTTACAAAACTGATTTTCTCAGATTCAGCTTCCTCTGAGTAGGTGTTGGTGCTGACATAGTTTTTCCAGTGCCCTGTATGGTTTTTATTATTAACCAGCTTATCAATTTTTTTCAGCATGCGTTTTATGTTTATAACCTGCGGTGTGGTGGAAGAGCCTCCCTGCCCAATCTTTTTTTTAAGTTCTGTTCTCTTTTGTGACGCAGCTTTTTGAGAAATATTCTGCAGAAAAACATCAAGGAACAGTGCGGGCCTCATTGATCCGAAAAATCCGAACATGCTGTAAACTTCCTCGATACTTATTCCATCAATATTTGTCAGGAAATTGTTTTTCATTCCCGTGTTTTTATAGTACTTGAGCAGGAGCGGAAAAAGATGCATCCTGCAGAACTGGCCGTACGCAATCCATACCTCCTTTAACCAAAGCTTTTCAATTGAAAGAATATCTATAAAAACCGGCCTGCAGTGAATAAACTGAACATTGAACACTGAAGCATCTTTCAGGCTGTAGCCTTTTTCAATGAGTTCAAGCTGTAATTTCAGCTGCAGCTTTGCAGCCTCAGCAAGCATTGCAAATGACCATTCATACGGGTAGGAAATTACAGGAACCTTCTCGTGGTGTAAAAAACGGGTAGCAAGGGGCACCTCATTCTGCAGTGTCTTGTGCAGTGAAGTACCCTCTGGAACAAGTTCAGTGGGTATTAAATAGCCAAGCTCTGTGAGCCTGCTCAGGGTGCCGTTTTTTTCAATCTCCTGCATGAGGGAAAAGGCATCCATGTTCAGGCAGCGGTACACCTCATCTTTGTAATAAAAAACGCGCCCGGACGGGTCCCTGAAGGAGCCCTTATCATATTGAATTGTATCACTCATCATTCTGCATGTATCCCAGGGCTTCCAGCCCTTTTATAGTATCCCTGGAAAGCGGCTTCTGGATTTTGTATAAAAGATTATATTTAGGCCTGTGTATTTTATTCCATTCTTTCAATTTTTTTTTCATCATCAAAGAGACATCCTGAAGCTTTTCAGCTAAATTTTCCTGTTCCATCGGATCATTGCCCAGATCATAGAGTTCATCACCCCTGCTGTGTTCATATACCATGTATTTGTATTTTTCGTCATATAAAATTTGTTGTAGTCCTGTATCAGCATCATACAGTTCTGAAACAACAGGTGCAGAAGAATTCCCGAATGCTTTTCCTGAAACACCCTCAGGAACCGGGAGTTCACAAATTGAAAGAACAGTGGGAAAAAGGTCTGCAAGTGTTATCATGGCCTTTTCGCGTCCAACCTTTTCATTGAAAGGGAATTTTATAATAAGGGGTATCCTTACATTACCTTCATACATGGCATTTCTATGTCCGTAAAGCCCGTGCTCACCAAAAAGCTCCCCGTGATCTGATGTGACAATAATAAGAGAAGAGTTGTAAATTCCAATATCCTTCAGATGGGAAAACAACCTGCCAAGCTGGTCATCAAGAAAAGCTATCTCTGCATCGTATTGTGTAAGCATATATGAATCCCATGACTTTTTGCTGAGTTTTCCCGTGAACTTGAGCATGTACTGTTTAAACCTGTAAAGCTGTGGGAATGGTGTGTCAGGAAAGTATCCGGAAAAGGGGCGGGGCGGATAATTTGGAGCATGGGCATCCATGTAGTTAAGAAAAAGAAAGAGGGGGGAAAAGGCTCTTTTGTCTAACAGCTTCAGGGTTTCTCCGGTTATGTCATCTGCAGTCCTGAAAGAACTGATAATTTTTGGAGACACATTGGAAACATAAGAAAACAGGTAAAGCAGCGGGCGGAAGGGATAGGCAATGTTAACAATACCTATATTGTTGCGGGAATCATAGATTTGAAAGCCCTGCTTAATGTTGACCCATGGAGCAAGAAAGCCGAAATTGGATATTATTGCAGCTGTTTTATAGCCATTATACCTGAAAACTTCTGTCAGGGTCACAAATTTATCAGAAAGGGGGCGGGGGGCAGGATGTCCGCCAAACCATTTAACTTTTTTTGAGCCTAAAACAGTATGGCTTCCGTGTTCAGAGGGAGATAAACCGGTAAACATGGATGCGTGTGATGGAAGGGTCCAGGAGGAAGATGCAATACAGTTTTCAAAAACAAGGGCATCTCTGGAAAACTTCTCAAGATTAACAGTGGTGCCCTGATTGCCGTAAACAGACATTCGGTCAGCGCGAACAGTATCAAGGACAATAAGTATGACATCCGGACGCTTTGCTGTTTCTTCTGCCCTGGTTAAATCAGAATGAGGGAAATAATTACCGGGGTTTTTACCACCCCGCAGGAAAAAACAGGGCAATAAAACAACTACAGCAAAAAACAGAACCCAGCAGGCAAAATAATTTCTCCCTGCTGAATCATCTTTTTCAAATAACTTCACTGCATAAAAAAACAGAAAATAAAATCCGGCAATTAACAGAACTCCACCTGTATAAACAATCTTCAGATTCTCCGGAAATAATCTGGAAATTATTCCTATACAAGAAATGTTTGAGCAGAACTGAAAAAGCAGAATAATTACTGTCAGGTCAAGCAGAAAAGAACAGCAGGACAAAAACTTTACCCCTTTTCTTTTCCTGTAATAAAAAAGCAGAAACAGAAGAAAAACAGATACCCAGATAAAAGACAGGTGGTGGTCAAAAACCGGCGGCGGGTGAGCCGCAGGCCAGTGGGGAGTAGGCAGCCTTCCTCCCAGGCCGTAAATCATGGCAAACGGTGCAAGAAAAAAAACAACTCTGTAAAAATACTCCTTTTCACGAAGGCCCTCTTTTCTGCGAAAAAATATCCAGCAGGAAAAACCGGACAGCCAGCCAAACATCATCCAGAAAAGAATATTAAAGCTGAGAAGAAGCAGCGGGAAGCTGTACGGAATGTATGCTGCCTTGGGAGTTAACATGAAAAATCCGTCAAACAGGGTTACCAGAAGACCAGCTGCTGTCCCCAAAACAAGTCCTTTAATTGTCAGCTTTTTCAGCATCTTCTTTTATCCTGGTTCAGTGTGTTGTAATTTTATCATCCTTGTCACAGATGTAGCGATAAAGAAAAAAATTATCAATTATTCTTTCCAGCTGGTAATCATCTTCAATTAATTTCAGCAGTTCTGGAAATTCATTTAAAAGAGCAAGAGAATCCCTGGCCGTATTAGACATTAACTGATTTTGCAGTATGTCATTTTTTACAACAAGGATTATTTCCGGAGGATTTTTCCTTAAATCAGCAATCAGGCTCTCCCTCCAGGAGGTTCTTTTTTCATTAAACTGTGCCACAAGAGGTGCATTAAAAAAAAACCGTGATGGCGCATATCTTTCCGAAAGAAAATAAACAAGGGGCTGGAACCCCCAGATAAAAATGAGATCCTCTTTTTTACTGTTTTCTCTGATATACTGTGCTGCTTTTGAAGTTGTATTAATTGAAAATCCAAGGCTTTCAAATTTAAAAAAACGATCATAAAATTTTTCTGAAAAGTTTCCACGAACAAGGGAACTGGTAAAATGCCAGGTCAGCAGCATGTGCGAGCGGATGGCACCAAACATGAAAGCCAGAACAATAATGGCAAAAAGAACTTTTTTTTTGAAAAAATAAATTTTTTTATTCATTTCAGGATCAGACCACAGGCTTAAAAACCCCTGGGCTCCAAGAAGGGAAAGAGGGGCTATCACGGGCAACAGATGGTAGGGATAAAATCTTGCCTGCAAAAGGAATCCTGAAACCGCCATTAGAGCCCAGCTGTAAAGAAGAATATTTTCCGGCCATCTGTTTCTGTCTTTTTTCAAAACAAAGTCGGCAAATGCAGGGATCAATACAAAAAGATACCTGCGCATAAAGCCGGATAACCTTACATGTCCATAATCTTTTTTGATAGCAAGTGCAGAACGAAAATGGCCTGCATCATAGACGAAAAGCGTATACATAAATTCAGAAAGTAATCCGTTTTTATACAGCCATAGAAAAACAACAGCCGCAAAAACAGCCAGGCCTGAAAAAACTGCTGAAAGCCTTGAAAAGATCAAACGAACATCAGGCTTTTTCTCCTGGCAACAGGTTTTGAAAAATATATACAGAACAACAGGGATAATTACCAGTATCCCTGTTGGCTTTGTCATAAAAACAACTCCGGCCAAAATCCCGGAACAGAAAAACAGGGATATGCTTTGCCTCTTCATCCCTGAACAGCAAAAATAAACTGACAAAACCATTGGAAGGATCATAAAGCTTTCACACTGTGAAAGACTCGTAAAATCATTAGTAAAAAAATAGAGGATTCCCAGAGTTACTGCAGCAAGCCTGCCTGACTGCCTGCAGAACAGCAATGTTCCCAGGTGATAAACTGCAAAAAGCGTTACAATCGAATACATGTAATCAAAAAATCTCAACCCAGCCATGGAATGGCCGAATATTTTCAAACCCAGGCTGTACAGATAATAGATAACAGGTGGCTTGAGATCCCAGGCATCCATGTAGGGCAGCCCGCCCCTGTTGATAATATCACCGATGTAGGCAAAGATAGCCTGGTCAGACCAGAAGGGTAGAAAAACACAGGGGTATGCAAAAAGAAAAAGAAGGATCAAATAGAACAATGTTATTCTGATTTTTATCATGGGGCCATTATGCATAATTTATCTTCCTTGATTTTAACCCGGAATCTGCAGTCCTGTTGAAATCGGGACTCTGGGGCAAAAGCCCTTGCTGCGACCCCTGCTGCAAAAATCCGGGATTATAAAATATCACATGTTAATCTTTTTTTGAATAATCAAATTAACCGGTCATTAACCATGATTTCGCAAAAAGCACTTCTGTTTGACTCTGATAAGAGTAAACCCTATAATAGTGTCTGACCGAAAACCCGGATTCAGGTTGGAACCCGAAAAATAATTTTCTGCAGGAGCGCCTTCAGGCGCGATATCAGTTGAGGTTTTTCGCGCCTGAAGGCGCTCCTACTCCGGACTTTTCGTTCAGGAACTAATTAAAACAGTTTCTTAAAATATAATTATCAGGGGAAGTTATGGAATTTATTGTACAGAAATTCGGTGGCACAAGTATTGGCAAACCTGAACGTATGCACAGTGTTGCAAATATCGTAAAGCAGAGCATTGAGAAAAACAGGGTGGTTGTTGCTCTATCCGCAATGAGCAGCTATGTGAAGGCCGAGGGCACCACAAGCAGGTTGCTGGAAGCAGCAACCGCTGCCCTGAATAAGGGGTCTTATTTTAAAATTGTTGAAGACCTTGAAAAATACCACATCTCTACTATCGAACAGATAATCAAGGGAGAAACAAAGGATCAGATACTTGAGGAAGTTAAAGAAGAATTGAAGTCCTTAAAATCATTTCTTGATGCTATCAGTGTTATCGGAGAAATATCCCCGCGTTCTCAGGATGTTATTATAGGAACCGGTGAGAAGCTTTCAGCCTGTATTTTTTCAGGTTTGCTCAACAGTATGGGCATAGATGCTGAATATGTTAACCTGGACTCAATTATTGACAAACCTTTTCAGGAAACCACCCTGGATTTTTATTCATACGTTCAAAGCCGCCTGAAAAAAAAGATTCTTAATTGCGGAAACAAAGTGCCCGTATTGACAGGTTACTTCGGATTTGTACCAAACGGCATTATTCAGAGCATTGGACGCGGCTATACCGATCTTACCGCAGCACTGTCAGCTGCTGCAATTAATGCAAGGGAACTGCAGATATGGAAAGAGGTTGATGGCGTCTATTCTGCTGATCCCAGAAAGGTTGCAGAGGCCAGAGTTCTTCCCAGCATAACACCCGAGGAGGCTGCAGAGCTTACATACTATGGCTCTGAAGTAATACATCCTTTTACCATGGAGCAGGTTATGAGAGCCAGCATACCTATACGGATAAAAAATACATTAAAACCCGACCTGCCTGGAACAGTTATCGACCCTCACATCAGCGAAGGTACTGCAGCAAAGCCTGCAACTGCTGTTACAGTAAAAAGGAATATTTCCGTTATTAATATTAACTCCAATCGCATGCTGATGGCCTATGGTTTCATGGCAAAAATATTTAATATCATGGCAAAATATGGAATTATTATTGATTTGATTTCCACTTCAGAAGTTAATATCTCCATGACTGTTGAAAGCGAAGAAAATCTGGACAGTGCCATCCATGAGCTGGAGCTTTTAGGAACAGTATCTGTAAACAAAAACATGGCAATTTTAAGTCTGGTGGGAAGAGGCCAGAAACATTGCGTTGGGCTTTCAGGAATGATGTTTTCTGTTCTTGGAGATGAGGCTATTAATATTGAAATGATTTCCCAGGGTGCTTCAGAAATAAACATTTCCTGTGTTATAGAAGATGAACATGCAGACAGGGCTATCAGGGCAATTCACAATGCATTAGTGAAGTAGCCTGGATGAAAAAATGACAACAACTAATAAAAGTGCAATCATTTTATGCAGTGGCGGCCTGGACTCAACAACTGTTATGGCAATGGCAAAAAATGAGGGTTACAGCCTGTACAGCCTTAGTTTCAGGTATGGACAAAGGCACGAAACAGAGCTGCGCCAGGCCAGAAAAGTATCTGATTTGTTCAAGGTTGAAAAGCAGATGATCATAGATCTTGATTTTGCCAAAATAGGCGGCTCAGCCCTGACTGATAAAACAGATATACCAAAAAACAGGAACCTTGAGGAAGCATCAAAAGAAATTCCCGCAACATATGTACCGGCCCGCAATACTGTTTTTCTTTCCTATGCCCTTGCATGGGCAGAGGTGCTGGAAATTTCCGACATTTTTATCGGTGTCAATGCAGTTGACTATTCAGGGTATCCTGACTGCCGGCCTGAGTATATCAGGGCCTTTGAGGCCATGGCCCGGCTTGCAACCAGGGCAGGAGTTGAGGGGAGAAAAATAAAAATCAGGGTACCCCTGATTCAGATGACAAAAGCTGAAATCATAAAAAAAGGCATCAGCCTCGGCATCGACTACAGCATAACCCACAGCTGTTACGATCCCTCTGCAGAGGGCATGGCCTGCGGAAACTGTGACAGTTGCAGGCTGAGGCTAAAGGGTTTCAGGGAGGCCGGGCTGGCTGATCCTGCCGGATATTCAGATTAGCAAAAAGCCTGACCAAGGGGACCAGACTTTTCAAAAGACTTACAGTGCCTGAACGAAAAGTCCGGAGTAGGAGCGCCTTCAGGCGCGATATCAGTTCTGTTTTTCGCTCGCATGAGCATTTGCCTGCGGTTAATATTCTTTTTCTTCGTGCTCTTCGTGGTGATATGAAAAAACCTGTGTTCAAATCTGTCATTGTCCCGATAAATATCGGGACTGCCCTCACCTTATGTATCCCAGTGCCTTAAGGCCCTCCTCAATTTCCCGGGAAAAAAACGTCTTGCCCTGAGAATCAGGGTTGAATCTTGCAACATGTTTCCTGTTCCACTCTGCAAGGGTTTTTTCCATTTCAGCCCTTGTTTCAGGAAGTTTTTCAGTTAAATTAACCTGTTCAGAGGGGTCTTTCAGAAGATCATACAGCTCAGGCTTTTTCTTTCTGCTGTATTTCATATATTTATATTTTCCATCGTAAATAACACGGTGCCGGCCCATCTTGGAATCATAGAACTCTGCTGCTGCAACAGGTCCGGGGATATCATAACTGGCCCTGCCTGATACACCATCAGGTATGGGCAGGTCACAAATCGAAAGTATTGTTGAAAAAAGATCATGTAACCCAATCCTGTTTTTTTCCCTGCCGGTTTTTCTGTTAAATGGAAATTTTATCATCAGAGGGACTTTTAATACTTCTTCATACATGGCGCAATAATGCCCGTTCAATCCATGTTCACCAAAAAGCTCCCCATGATCAGCAGTGATTATTATAAGGGATGGATCGTAAAGCTTCATTTTTTTTAATTGTGAAAACAGTTCCCCTAAATAATGGTCAAGATATGCTATTTCTCCATCATACTGGGACAGCATGAATGAATCCCATGTTTCTTTTTGCGGAAGTTTAATAAAATTACAGATCTGCTGCCTGATTCTTTTTAACTGAGGAAATGCTGTGTCAGTAAAAAGGCTGTTAAATGGCCGGGGAGGAACATACGGTGCGTGAGCATCCATGTAGTTAAGAAACAGAAAAAAAGGATCGGGTTTCATTTTTTTCAGCAAAAAGGCGGCATTACTGTTTATCTCCTCAGCCGGCCGGTAAAACAGAAAATTTTTTGGCATAACATTTGTCAGGTAGCTGAAAAAAGGTAAAAGCGGCCTGAATGGAAATTTAAGTGTTGCGCCAATGTTTTTTGTACAGTCGTAGATCTGAAACCCCTTATTCAGGTTAAAACCTTTGTGCAAAAGGGCGCAGTTTGAAACAACAGCAGATGTCAGGTATCCGTTGCTTTTAAATATATCTGCCAGTGTCGTAAACTTATCATCAAGTGCCCTGGAAGACCACATTGTTTTATTTAAAACATGGTGGGCACCGTGCTCAACAGGATACAAACCGGTAAAAAGAGACGCGTGGGAGGGAAGCGTCCAGGGTGAAGATGCAATGCAGTTTTCAAAAACAAGGGCATCTCTGGAAAACTTCTCAAGGTTTTCCGCAACTCCGCTATTGCCGTAAACAGCCAGGCGGTCTGCACGAACCGTATCAAGAACTATCAGTATTACATAAGGTATTGATGGGGGGCGGGGTGCCTGCATCGAAGTAACGGACGGATAATTGATGGTGTAAAAACTGCTGCGGTTTCCTGAAAAAAGAGCAGATAAGAACAGCAGTACAAATAAGGCCAATGCCAGTATAACCTGAAACTGTTTTTTTATTACAGGTTTAAACTTGAAAAAAAACAGGAAGTAACCACACATAATCAGCAAAACACCAGTAATATATACAACCGTTAAGTAGCGCGTGTGTAACAGCATGCGGGTGTTGATGTCACTGATGCCCTGAGAAAACAGCATGTTAAAAATTATAGAAAGGCCCGGTATTTTTGCTGTGTTTGAGCAGAACATGAAAAGAGCAGCAAAGGTGAATATTTCAGGGATATAGAAAACAGCAGGGGCTTTTCCAGTCTCCTTTGCTCTGAAAAAAAACAGGAATAAAAGAATAAGAAAAACCCATAAAAAAGAGAGGTGATGATCAAAAGCCGGGGAGATGAGCTTATCTATGGTCATTCTTCCTGCAAGCCCATAGATTACAGCAAAGGGAAAAAGGAAGAAAACAACCCAGCAGCGATTTTCATTGGCTCCGGCTTTTTTGCTGTTCCGGACAAAAAGACATAGAAGCAATCCTGCAGTGCTGCCCGCAGTCGTCCAGAAAAAGACATTGAAAATAATCAGGAAAAAGGGGTAGCTCACCGGCACATAAGTGTTAGGCATGAGCATGAAAAGGCCGTCAAACAAACTGACAACAAGGCCCGCTGACAGTCCTGAAATCATACCCTTTTTTATCATTATCCTGGCACCTGTGGACAGTGTTAATTAAGTGGCTGAACGAAAGCCCTGTTTTTACAGTTTTCGGTCAGACACTGATTAAAAGACTTAAAAAATGATGGGGGGTCATCAAAAATTTCTTTCCAGATATTCCACAACACTGTCTATTGTGTGCTCTGGTGTTGAAGCCCCTGCGGTAATTCCAACATTACGGGCTTTTTCAAACCAGCCCTGCCTGATATCATTTTCTGATTGAATCCAATAGCTTCGGTCATTTAATGATTTTGAAATTTCATACAGACTTCTGGTATTAGCGCTTGTTTTTGAGCCTATTATCAATACAACATCATTTTTAAGAGGCAATACTTTTATCTCTTTTTGTTTGCTCCTGGTGGGTTTGCATATGGTGTTAAAATAACTCAGGTTCCTGATGCTGTTTTTTAAAACATTTAAAATCTTATCGACATTTTCAATTGTCTGAGTTGACTGTACGATAACCGCAGCCTTTTTTATTTTTTTGACAGCTTCATGTGGAATCTGTTCGACACTGTCAATTACAATAGCCTGTCTGTGAATATTCCCCACAATGCCCTGAACCTCATCATGTTCTTTATCCCCGATAATCATTATATCGTAGCCGTTCTGTTCCAGATCTTCTGCAATTTTCTGAATCTCTTTTACCATCGGACAGGTAGCATCCACGATGGTGTAGCCGATTTTTTTAGCATTTTCTATGGTACTTTTACCTTCTCCGTGAGCACGAATTAAAAGAATTTTATTTTTTCCGGAAACAAGGCTGCTGATTTTTTTTATACCAGCCTCTTCTATATTCCTGACAACATCCTCATTGTGAACAATTTCACCAAGCATTTCAACCTGTTTATCTTTTGCCGCAGCATTAAGAGCCATTTTTATTGCCCTTTTTACGCCAAAACAGAATCCGGCAGATTTTGCAACAGTAATTATCATGTTAAACACCTTAACAGCTTTATTTATGAAACGCTCTGCTACATCTTATTGCACCACGAGTGCACGAAGGACACGAAGAAAAACATGAGATTACTTTCCTGATTTATCGGGACTCCCTGCAATGACACTCTACTCCTCTGTCCCAATCCTTTCGCGCATGAATGCGCTCCTGCACCCTCTGTGTTCCGCGACAAGCTCTGGATCTGCGACCTGCAAAATCATATTTCCAGAATGAAAAACCCGACAGATCAAAAAAAAAGATTTCCGGTTCAGCCCTGATTGGTTATAATATCAGATTATCTTAAATAATAGAAATATTTATGAAAGGGGTAAACCTTTGAGAGGCTATATACAGGTTTATACAGGCAATGGGAAGGGGAAAACCACAGCAGCATTCGGACTTGCTTTGAGAGCTGCGGGCGCCGGGCTGAAGGTCCATATTGCCCAGTTTGCAAAATGCATGGACTACAGTGAAATTAATGCTTTTAAAAGGTTTGAGGACTTAATACAGCTGAAACAGTATGGAACAGGTTGCTTTATTTCTGAAAAACCAGGCAAAAAAGATTATGAAGCTGCCCTGAGGGGGCTTAATGAAACAAGGCATATTATTTCATCAGGAGATTACCAGATGGTAATACTTGATGAGGCAAACATTGCAACCTATTACAACCTTTTTTCTGTGGATGATCTTGTTGATCTTATCACTGCAAAGCCTGACAATGTGGAAATCGTGATTACCGGAAGATATGCAGATGATAAAATTATTAAGTGTGCTGACCTTGTTACTGAAATGAGGGAAATCAAGCATTATTACAGCTTTGGAGTTGAAGCCCGCAGGGGAATTGAAAAATGAACTGTCTGTCAACTGACAAACAAAACAGCCCCTTACAGGTTAAAATGCTGTGGTGCGGCTCATTCTGCCTGTTTGCCCTGCTGTATTTTTTTACGGTCCAGGCTGGTGCCTGCTGGCAGGATAGCGGAGCTTACCAGTGGAGAATAATTAATGGTGATTACACCGGAGAGTTGGGCCTGGCATCAGCCCATCCTCTGTTTATTGCCATTGGCCGGCTGTTTATGCTGATTTCAACAGGTGACATTACCACCATGCTGAATTTTTCAAGTGGCATTGCAATGTCCATTGCTCTGGCCAATCTGGCGGTCATTGCATCACTTTTGACCAACAGGAGGTGGATAGGATTTTCCGCAGCATTAATGCTTTCCGTAACCCACACAACCTGGTGGCTGGCAACAATAACAGAAAGTTACTCCTGGCAACTTGCTGTTATGACAGGAGAACTGATTCTGTTCATTAATTTGATCTTCAAGCCGAAATGGTACTCAGGTGCCGCACTTTTTCTTTTAAACGGGATTAATCTGGGTATTCACAACCTTGCCCTTCTTCCGCTGCCTGTCTATTGCATGGTTCTGATATTTTTAGCTGCCAGAAAAAAAATCCCTTTGTGGACAATTCCGGTTTCATTCACAGCCTATGCTTTAGGGGCATTGCCATATATTTCACTGATAATTGATACAGCCATAAAAACCGGTGATATCCCGGGAGCCATCCACTCTGCCCTTTTTGGCAAATTCGCTTCTGAAGTTCTCAACACAAAAACCAGATGGCATTTCATGAAGGCAAATGCAGGTCTGACATCCCTGAACTTTATAAATTTTACGCTGCCCCTTGCTGCAGTGGGCTGGTGGAACATGAAAAGACGCCTTGGAAGTGTTTTAGCATCATCACTGGGAATAATAACAGTAATTGAATTTGTTTTTTTTCTCAGGTACTCTGTGCCGGACCAGTTTACTTTTTTCCTGCCATCATTGCTAATGACAGCAATTGCTTCTTCCATTGGCATCTCAGTACTTGCTGATAAATCTCAAAAATGGCGTAACATGATAGTTTGTGGCTGTATGGTTTCTGTTGTGATACCGCCTGCAGTTTATGCAGCTGCTCCTGCAGTTATCAATTTTTCAGGACTGACAATAAAACGTGAAAGAGAACGTCCCTTCCGAGATGAAATCAGATACTGGATAATTCCATGGAAGAACAATGAGAAGTCCGCAGAGCAGTTTGCAGCAGCAGCGCTCAGGCAGGCATCACCAGACGGTGTTATTGTCTGCGACAGCACTTCCCTTTATCCTCTGCTTGTTGTCCGGCACAGGGATGGTTTTGCCCCGGGAGTTTTAATTCTGAATTCTGAAAAGCTGAAATCCGGGAGCAGGCAAAACCCGGCATTTTTATCTGACATCCTGCATGAACGTCCATTGTTTACGGTTTTACCGTCTCTGAATCTGTTGCCTCCTGAAATGGCGGGGAAAGTTGTGATAAGTCGCAGCAGGGGTGAAGTGCTTTATGATGTTAAGGGGATTTTGGATCAATCCTTATAGCTTTGCGAATCCAGGCAGGCAGGACTGCGCTGCGCTGTTTTCTGAAGTCATTACAGCATTATTTTTTTTGCTGGGCCAGCTCGTCCTGCAACCGCTCCCGCATCCTTTCCTGGCTCTCTAACATCTTCCCGGTTGTCTGGATCCGCCTTTCAACATCCTCAATCTTTTTTTCAGCATCCATTTTTTTGCTCAGTTCCAGTTCAGTCCTTACCTTAAGATCTTTTGAGGTCATAAAAGGAGAGTTTTTTATTTTTTCATACCTTTCCTCTGCCCTTTCTTTATCTCTCAGATATCTTTCTTTCTGGTTAATGTAGGTCTGTTTGTTTGTTTTCAGGTTCGCTATGTTTGATTCTATAACACTTATTCTGTCCTTTATATCTTCAATAATATCAGACTGGTTCCGGCTGTCCAACCGGGAAAATTCTTCATATGCCTCATCTTCCTCTGCTGATTCAGATTCATAGGAAAAGTCAGCGGCACTTAAGATTCCGTCATTTTTTACAATATTGCTTATCATTCTCTTTGGAATGCCTGCAGATCCGCTGTTTACAAAAAAACGGATATATTTACCCTCTTCCCAGTATTTTTCTGTTTCTATGACATTACCATTTTTAAGTTCTATTAAAAAGTAATAAGAATGAGCATCAAGCGATATAAATGATAAAGCGCTAAAAACAGCTATAAAAATAATGTTTTTAATCATATCATTTCCTGATACTAACATTTTGATGTTTGTCCCTTGCAGTGATTGACCCTGTTAAATCAGAATTACCTCTTTGGCTTTGTTCTAAATTTAAGCAGGACCGGGAATGCAGCGCAAGGCTGCAGAAAGAAACCAGGTCGTCAAGTATAATTTATCGTTCTCTATTAATGATTTCTTGAATGTTTTATTGTTCCCACCGGTCATCAACAACCTGAATTTTAATTATTTTGTGTTTTGCCTCTCTTTCAGCAATTTTTTTCTCTTCCTGTGTCAACTCTTTTTCAAAACAATATGAACAGACTCCTGACTTGCTGACACAGGCCTTTTTTGCACTGCAAATAAGGCAGGTCCTGGTGGAAATTGCAGCAGCCACTTTTTTTGAGTCTTTAAGGAGTTGAATGACTGCAGACCTTTTTTTAGCCCTGATTTCATCAAGGCTCAATATTTTGCCGTTTTTTTTGTCTGTCATGATGAGATTTCCGGAACACCGTTTTTGAAGAACAAAACAGTTTGTTCAATCCCTTCCCTTAATTTAATCCGGGGCTTCCACCCCAATTCCTTTTCAGCCCTTTCCCACGAAAGCACACTGCGCAATTGTTCTCCTGAAAGTGCCGGCCCATGCTTGTCAGAAATACTGGTCGGGATAATCAGTTTTAACAGGGAGAACAGCTGATTAATTGTTGTTTCTGTTCCAGTGCTGATATTAAGCTCACCATTGAAATCATGGTCTAATGCCATCCTGTTTGCCATGGCAACATCTTTAACAAAAACGAAATCTCTGGTCTGCTCCCCTGTTCCATTAATTACCACCTCTTCACCATTAAGCATTTTCTGAGTGAAAACAGCAACCACACCAGCCTCGCCGTGGGGGTCCTGCCTGGGTCCATACACATTACTGTAACGAAGCACAGTATATTTAAGGCCATATGCTTTGTGATAAAAATAAAGGTATTTTTCAGCAGAGAGTTTGCCTGCCCCATAAGGACTGATCGGTTTTAAAGGGTGATTTTCGTCAGCAGGAAAGCAGTCCTGCTCACCATATACTGCACCACCTGTTGAAGCAAAAATAAATTTCTCAACCTTGTGTTTTACAGCTTCTTCAAGAAGGCAAATGGTTCCCTTTATGTTTATTTCCATATCCCCTGCAGGGTCTTTAACCGAGGAAACAACTGAAACCTGTGCAGCATGGTGTATGACTGTTTCCGGCTTTTCATCGCTGAAAATCTCTGCAATTGAAGGATCAGTAATACTGACAGGGTAAAAAGATACATTTTCAGGCAGGTTTTCCTTTTTTCCCTTAGACAGGTCATCAATTACAATAACCTGATGGCCATCTTTGATTAAAAGGTCTGCCACGTGTGAACCGATAAAACCTGCTCCACCAGTTATAAGTACTTTCATCACTAAACCTGTTGTAATTAAAAAATTGTTAAAATATATGAAAAATAAAACTGCTTGCGATTGCTCATGGAATTATTTTATGATAATAAAACTCTAATCTCAATCTATTTATTTTAAGTGCAGAAATATCAGTTTTAAAATCTATTATGCCGGCTGCAAATAACAACCAGTATCTGAGAAGAATTCCTTCAGTTGATGAAATACTCAACACAACTGATGTTCAGGCATTGCTGCTGCAATTTTCCCACACCATGATAGTTAAGGCAATCCATCTGCTCCTGACCGAAAAGAGAAACCGAATGCTGTCAATGAAAGAGCCCTGCCAGTTTGAGAAGGAATTATCCCTGAAAACAGCTTTGCCCCAAATTAAAGCAAAAATCAGAGAGATCGAAGCGCCATCCCTGAAACATGTAATCAATGCAAGTGGAATAGTTGTTCACACAAATTTAGGCAGAGCACCTCTTGCTGAAGATGCAGTTAAAGCAATATGCGGGGTTGCAGGATGCTACAGCAATCTGGAATTTGATCTCAAAGAGGGAAAACGCGGGTCCCGTTACGATCATGTTGAGAGCCTGTTGAGAGAGCTTTCCGGTTCAGAAGCAGGGTTGGCGGTCAACAATAATGCTGCTGCAGTCCTTTTGTGCCTGAGCACTCTGGCACAGGGAAAACAGGTAATAATATCGCGGGGTGAACTTGTTGAGATCGGCGGAAGTTTCAGAATACCCGATATCATGAAGCAAAGTGGCGCAACTTTAGTTGAAGTTGGTTCAACCAACAGAACACACCTCAGGGATTACAGAGAAGCAATAAACGAACAGACCGCCATAATTCTAAAAGTTCATATGAGCAATTACAGAATTGTCGGATTTTCATCTGAGGTCGGGCTTTCTGAGCTTAATAAACTTGGCAGTGAACATAATATTCCTGTAATGTTTGACATGGGAAGCGGAAATTTGATTGATTCCTCTTTTCTTGGCTTAACCGGTGACCTGACCGTTCAGGATACGGTTAAGAGCGGTACTGATATCATAACATTCAGTGGGGACAAACTCCTTGGCGGACCCCAGGCAGGAATAATTCTGGGCAGGGACATGTTTATACAAAAGATAAAAAGGAATCCGCTTGCCAGGGTTGTGAGAATTGACAAGCTGACCCTGGCCGCGCTTGAATCAACGCTTAAAAACTATGCTCATAACCCGGAACATATTGATAATATTCCGGTTATCAGAATGCTTGCTGCTTCAGAATCTCTTTTAAAAAAGAGAGCAAAAAAAATAGTTAAAGCAGTTAAAGAACAAACACCTTTTCAAAACGTCTCTCTGACCCGGGACACATCTCAGGTCGGAGGAGGAGCATATCCGCTGCATGATCTGCCCACGTGGGTGGTTTCAATTGACCCTGCCCCTCTTGCGCTTAATGAGTTTGAGAATCTTCTCAGGACAGGCACATTACCAATCGTCGCCCGCATCAGCAAAGAGAGGATTTTACTTGATATGCGAACCATCCTTCCGGATGAGGTTTCCCTGATTCCAGGTTGTATTGTTGAGGTTGCAAAAAGTGCAAAAGCACAATTACAAAGTCACTGAAGAAAATTCGCGCAAAAGACTTGATGTTTTTCTGTTTGAAAAAAAATCTCTTCCAAGCCGGTCCCAGATCCAGGATGTAATAAAGGATAACAGGGTCTGGGTCAACAGTATTAATCAAAAAGCATCTTATAAAGTTTGTACTGGCGATACTGTGGAAATCAGCATAACGGATCCTGTTCCTCTTCAGGCTGAACCGGAAAACATTCCCGTTGAAATTATGTTCGAGGACTCATCTGTTGTTGTTGTAAACAAGCCGGCTGGAATGGTTGTTCACCCTGGCTCCGGTAATTTTTCAGGCACGCTGGTAAATGCTCTGCTCTATCACTGCAGGACACTTTCCGGAATCGGTGGTGTAGTCCGTCCTGGAATTGTCCACAGACTGGACAAAGGCACATCCGGTGTTCTTGTGGTTGCAAAAAATGATCTGGCGCACTTGAGCCTCAGCAGTCAATTTAAAGAACATACTGTTATAAGGAAATACAAAGCCATTGTTTTTGGTACAATGGATGACATTTCAGGTACTGTAAAGAGCCCCATAGGCAGGCACCCCATACACCGCAAGAAGATGTCTGCGCAGCCAAAAAGAGGAAGGGATGCGGTAACCCACTGGAAAACAATAGAAACTTTTGATAATTTCAGCTTTCTTGAAGCAATGCTTGAAACCGGGAGGACACATCAGGTACGGGTTCATCTTGAAAGCATCAACCACCCCATAGCAGGAGATCCGGTTTACAGCTCTCCAAAACTTTTAAAGTCTGTTAGTTCAAAACAGATACAGGACATTATAAAAACAATCCGGAGACCTCTCCTGCACGCCGGGTATCTTGAATTCATGCACCCTGAAAAAAAAACCACCCTCTTTTTTAAAGTTCCTTTGCCGGATGATTTTTTAAAAGTATTAGGAGTTTTAAGATGCTCAGTGTAGGCCTTACCGGCGGCATTGCAAGCGGAAAAAGTCTTGCTGCTCTTTTTTTCCAGAGGCTTGGCGCATATCTGATTGATGCAGATGAGATTTCCCGAAAAGTGGTAGAACCCGGCGAAAAAGGCTGGAGCATGGTTGTTGATAATTTCGGCCCGGAGATTACCGGAAATGACGGATCAATTGACCGCGCCAGACTTGGAAATATTATATTTTCAAATGCCCGACAGAGGGAGCTCCTGAACAGTTTACTGCATCCGCTGATAATAGAGGAAACAGGAAAAAAATTGCAGCATATTGCAAAAAAGGATACTTCCAGCATAGTTCTGATTGAGATGCCTCTTTTAATTGAATGCAACATGCAAAATGATTTTGACTTGATCGTTCTTATATATGCGGACAGGGAGACACAGAAAAAAAGGCTTATTGAAAGGAACGGCCTTAAAGAAAAAGAAGCAGAGGCAAGGCTGAATTCTCAAAAAAATCTTGAAGAAAAAAGAAAGTATGCTTCTTACATTATAGATAACAACGGATCAAAAAAAGAGCTGGAAAAACAGGTGAAAAAAGTTTATGGTTTTCTTAAGCAGGATCAGTCTGAAAAGGAGACGCCAGGGTAAAATATTTTTTCATATGGAGCAAAAAAGTCTGACAAAACGTCTTGACAACTGGCAAAAAAAAATATATTATATACTAAATAGAAGAAAATAATTACTACAGTAAGCCTCTCCATTGAAATCAGCATCATAATTATTTTTTACCAATTTATGTTCATTCCTGTAGAACATTTCTTGGATACTAATTGAAACTTGAGGACATGGCAAAGCAAGACTCATATTCGTTAAGCGGGTCGTAAACAGCGACATTTGAAGACTGACAACATATGCTTGACCTTCCCTGAGACAAAACTCAAATGATTACAAAATTCACTTTTATCACTCTCAAATCATATCATCTGACATAAATGCTCTTTATAAACAGATTTCGCTAAGACTCTTACAGCCCTGTAAATCAGATAAATGATTCTGCGATAATCAATATCTACACTCAGGGTAAAAAAACATTTCAAACCAAGACGCGGGAGATTTACTTCTATGAATTTAAAGGAACTGAAAAGCAAAAAAATTAACGAGCTGATGGTAACGGCAAAGCAGAGAAAAATAGAGGGTTCCAGCGGGATGCGAAAGCAGGATCTTATTTTTGCCCTGCTTCAGTCAGAAATTGAAAAAAACGGCCTCATCTACGGTGAAGGTGTACTTGAAATTCTTCCCGACGGGTTTGGCTTTTTAAGGGCCCCTGACTACAATTATCTGCCGGGTCCTGATGATATATATGTGTCCCCTTCCCAGATAAGACGATTCAACATGAAAACCGGGGACACGGTATCAGGTCAAATCCGCCCGCCAAAGGACGCTGAAAGGTATTTTGCCCTCCTCAAAGTTGAGTCGATAAATTTTGAGCCTCCGGAGAATGCCCGGGACAAGATTCTTTTTGACAATCTGACCCCTCTTTATCCAATGGAAAAGATTGATCTTGAAACAGCTTCTGACAACCTTTCTACAAGGGTAATGGACCTTCTTACACCAATTGGCAAGGGGCAGAGAGGCCTTATTGTTTCACCTCCGCGCACAGGCAAGACCATGCTGCTTCAGAATATTGCTAATGCCATAACTACCAACCACAAGGAAGTTGTTCTTATGGTCCTGCTCATAGATGAACGCCCGGAAGAAGTAACAGACATGCAGCGGTCAGTGGAGGGGGAGGTTGTCAGCTCCACTTTTGATGAACCTGCACAAAGGCACGTTCAGGTTGCAGAGATGGTTATTGAAAAGGCAAAAAGGCTGGTTGAACACAACAAGGATGTTGTTATTCTTCTTGACAGTATTACCAGGCTTGCAAGAGCATATAACACAATTGTTCCTCCCAGCGGCAAGGTTTTATCAGGCGGTGTGGATTCAAATGCACTTCACAAGCCTAAAAGATTTTTTGGCGCAGCAAGAAACATAGAAGATGGCGGCAGTCTGACCATTCTTGCAACCGCTCTGATAGATACGGGCAGCAGGATGGATGAAGTAATATTTGAAGAGTTTAAAGGTACCGGCAACATGGAAATCTATCTTGACAGAAAACTGTCCGACAGGAGAGTTTATCCGGCAATTGATATAAACAGGTCAGGAACACGCAAGGAGGAGCTTTTACTGCCGGATGACACACTGAAAAGAATATGGCTTTTAAGAAAAGTGCTTCAGCCACTTAACACTGTAGATGCGATGGAATTTCTTTTGGAAAAGAAAAAGGACACCAAAAGCAATTCTGAGTTTCTCAACTCTATGAACCAATAATTACAGGAGGTGTTATTAGCATGAAGGAAAACATTCATCCAAACTATGACAAGGCGCTTGTCAAATGCGCCTGCGGAAACAGCTTTGAGACCCGGTCAACAAAAAAGGAGATCAAGGTTGAAATCTGTTCAAAATGCCACGGTTTTTTTACCGGTAAGCAGAAGCTTATTGATGCTGCTGGAAGGGTTGAAAAGTTTCAGAAAAAATATGCAAAAATAAAAAAGTAATTGCGAGTTTCCATGTTTGACAAGCTGGAGGAAGTTGAAAAAAAAATCACTGAACTGGATATGCTTCTGAGCCAACCCGATGTGTTTAAGGACAGGGAAAAGTACCAGGAGTTGACCAGAGAAAGGTCAAAAGTAGCCCCGATCATTGAGAGCTACCAGCGCTACAAAACAGTTCTTGAACAGCTTCAGGAGAATAATTCCCTTTTGGGAGAGGATGATGATGAAATTAAGGATCTTGCACGGGAAGAGATTTCAGCTCTGATCAGGGAAAAGAATCAGCTTGAAAAGAATTTGCAGTTAATGCTTCTGCCAAAGGATCCCCGCGATGAAAAAAACGTTATTTTAGAGATTCGGGCTGGTACAGGTGGCGAGGAAGCAGCTCTTTTCGCCCTTGATCTTTTTCGCATGTACTGCAAATTTGCAGAAGCAAAAGCATGGAAAGTTGAAATACTGAGCCAGAACCTTACCGGGCTCAAGGGGGCAAAGGAAATAATAACCCTGATCGAGGGTCATGGTGCATACAGCCAGCTCAGATACGAAAGCGGTGTTCACAGAGTTCAAAGAGTCCCGGAAACCGAAACTCAGGGCCGAATTCACACTTCAGCCGTGACTGTTGCCGTGTTGCCTGAGGCAACTGATGTTGATATCCAGCTCAACCCTTCGGATCTGAAATTTGATGTTTACCGTTCATCCGGCCCTGGGGGGCAAAGTGTTAATACAACCGATTCTGCTGTACGGGTAACTCACATTCCAACCGGACTGGTTGTCAGCAACCAGGACGAAAAATCTCAGCATAAAAACAAAGCTAAAGCACTTAAAGTACTTAAGGCACGCCTGCTTGACATGGCCGTACAGAAACAGCAGGATGAAATCTCCCTTGAGCGAAAAAACATGGTGGGAAGCGGTGACAGAAGTGAAAGAATCAGAACCTACAACTACCCTCAGGGAAGGGTAACAGACCACAGAATCAACCTGACCCTTTATAAAATTGAAAGCATAATGATGGGAGATATTCAGCAAATTGTCGACAGCCTCATAACCCACAGCCAGGCCGAGGCATTAAAGACAACCAAAACATCTGTACAGTAAGCTCTCAATTACATACAGGAGCCGGCAACTGATGCCATCCTGCACTGACATTTCTTACCTCTTTAATCCTGGCACCCTTCATGCAAATGAAAACCTGGACAATAAGCGAACTGATAAAAAAAACCGGCGATTACCTGCACAAAAAGGGGATCAGAACTTCACGTATTGATTCTGAACTGCTGCTTGCACATTGCCTGAACAAGGACAGAATTGATCTGTACATGGAATTTGAAAGCCCGGTTACCCCTGAAGAACTTTCTGTCTACAGGGATGCTGTAATGCGCAGGGCAGAAAGAGAGCCAGTGGCCTATATATTGGGTTTTAAGGAGTTCTGGTCCACCAGGATCATTGTGACAAAAGGTGTGCTTATTCCAAGGCCGGAGACTGAGCTTTTAATTGAAGAGGCAATCAGAATTATCAGGAGTGAGTGGTCAGATGATGAGCAGCTCAGCATATTAGAGATAGGCACTGGAAGTGGAGCAATTCCAATTGCCATGGCAAAAGAGATAGACAATGCAGTAATATTTTCTGTGGACAAATCCCCTGATGCTCTCAAAGTTGCACGGTTGAACATTAATTCAGATGATTTTTTCAGCAGAATAAAGCTTGTTTGCGGGGACAGCCTGTGCGCGTTCAAATACCAGGCCAGGTTTGACATCATTTTGTCAAACCCGCCATATATACGCAGTGATGAAATTGACGGGCTTGAACCGGAAGTAAAGACCTTCGAGCCCAGGGAGGCGCTGGATGGTGGCAGAGACGGCCTTGATTTTTACAGAAAGTGGATTCCGGAGATAGCTGCTTTTTTAAAAAAGAACGGCTGGCTCATCCTTGAAATAGGTGACAGCCAGGCAAAGGCAGTCACGAAAATATTAATCTCTTCTGCATGTTATAATAAAATAAATGTTGTAAAAGACTATTCAAAACAGGACAGGATTATTGTTGCACAAAGGAAATGATGGAAAACAGCTGTGTTTGTGAGAGGATTATTGCTTGCAGTATTCCGACTTGTGATAAGCCCTGTCAAGGTCCTCTTTTTTTTCTGCAGGGTTTATCAGGGGCATGTTATCAGACTCCATGTTGTAGCCTAACAAATCAGCCTTGAGAGCATTTGTCAGCTCGGGAAGCCTCCTGCGGGTAATTCTGACAGGGTTACCGTTTTCATCAACAATTATAACCGCAGGCTTAAAGATATTGGGTCTTCCAAGAAATGCGTCCATGGTTTTTCTGGCATTAACATACTGTTCCTGCGTAGCCCTTCCCAAAGCCTCATAGCCTTTGATGATTCTGTCATCCCAGGTATGTACTGTTACAGAAAGTTTTGATCTCTTTGTTTCCATTTCTGTTACGTCATCACTGATATCATATCCGCTTGGAGTTAAAGTAACCTTGCCGCCCCCGCCTTCAAGGTTTGCAGAATATGTTGGCCTGCATGTGCCTGATATCCATCCATGTAAATGTTTTGCAAGAAACTTTCCCAGATGGATGGGGGCAATAAAATGTGTCAGGCCCTTCTCATTGTGGCATTGCAGAAGATAATAAGGTGCTACCCCTGCCCACCACATCCTGCGGAAAGTTTCTGCAAGAGTGTAAAAGTCTGCATTAACATGGTTTAGAAAAACAGTCTGGTTTCTTATTGTATATCCATGCGATTTTATTCTCTGTATGCAGTCCACGAAATCACGGGTAATTTCATTATAATGGTTGACATGTGTCATAAAATAAACATTTTTTCTGTGGCCATTGGAATGTTTCTTTATTGCTTCATCAACAGTATCCAGCATTTTTTCCGTAACACCCATGGGCAGTACAACAGGGACTCTGGTGGCAATCCTTATCCCCCTCACGTTTGGCAGCTTGCAAAGCTCTCCGATAACATATCTGAATCTTTCCTCATTAATGCGCAGCGCATCGCCCCCTGTAACCAGAACCTCATGAATATTCCGGTTTTCTGAAACATAAAAGAGGCCTTTATTAATGTCCTCCAATGTAATTTTGTTTGTTGTGTCAAGGGATTTTGTTCGCTGACAATGCATGCAAAACGAGGCACAGCAGGTATTTTCACAGACAAAAAGTGCACCCCTGTTAGGATATCTCTGATAAAAGGCCCCATAGCTTCTTTCTGCTTCAGCCATGGACTGTTCAATGCCAGCCATGGGAAAAAGAAAATGAGCAGGTGTTGGAACGCTTTGCCAGAAAACAGGGTCAACCTTCCCTTCCAGCGCAGCCCCATCCGGATATGACGGGTTAAAAGGGTCCTGAGCCATAAGAGATGCATAATACGGTGTTATTCTCATGGGCTCTTTGCCATCGTCTTTCATTCTCTGCAGTGTTTCCTTGATGGCAAATTTCTGGTGACTGTTAAGGTCTATTATTTCCCCCAGGCTGTCAACATCTCTGATAATATTGCTGATCTGCCAGTAAGGATCACACCACTGCTCATCACTTACGTTTTTCCAGAGTTTTATATCTCTAAACGGGCGAGGTTTGAATACATAATCCGTATTTGGTAAATCCACTTGAACTCCTTCTTGAATTAACAGATCACCAGTATCTGAATAAAAACCAATGTCCTGAAAAAATCCTGATATCCTTGTACGGTTGTGGAAATTATGACTTCCTGTTTTCTTACAGACACTGTAAAATACGTTATAAGTGAGAAAACATACTGTGTCAAGAATAATGCAATATAAAATTATTCTAACAAATTAACTGTAATTTGTTAGAATAAAATAAAAAAGCAGGGTACTTTATATCCCTGCTTTTTATTACTTTTTCAGACAGTAAACAACTGTTATTCTTCTAAATAACCTCCGCCCTTCAGGGATTCCTTCGTCTTTTCATCCAGAAAAACTTTTCCCCCTGCAATTTCCCTTAATGCCTTAACAATTTCTCTATTCTCAGGTGCATCAACAAGAGGTTTTACCCCCTTCAGAAGCTGCCTTGTTCTTAAATTAGCCATCCGTACAAGAACAAACCTGTTGTTTACCTGTTTTAAACAATCCTCAACTGTTACTCTTGCCATTATCAGTCTCTTGCCTCCGTTTTTTGTTCTAAAGATCAGATTAGCATTTTAGCGGACATTTTGCGAAGCAGTCATGTTTTAGAAAGCATGTAAGTATAAATAATAATATAATAATTGTCAATAAATTTTTGCTTTACGGCACTTGCTTTATTGAGGCCTTCTTATCTGGAAATATTGTCCCAAAATGTTGAAATATTTTATCCATCTCTTTGTCTGTTTCTTCCCGCTGTTTGCCATGTTCTGCATTTCCGAATAAATATTCCTCCCGATTGCAAAATAGATATTCTGTGCCTGCCAGAGGTTCAGCTCCAGAGACAGACCCTGACACATCTCAAGCAGCTTTGTTATGCTTTCCAGCTGCCGGAAGTCATCAGGCCTGTCTAACAGCTTTTCCATAAGTTTATTTATTTTGTTCGTAGCAACAAAGTTCAATGTTGTTCTGTCAACATCAATCAGCCATCTTTTTGCTTCATCAACCAGGGTTTTAAGAGCATTCAGGTCCAGATGGTCATCTTCCATGACATTTCTCAGGTTCTTGTTAATTGCAAATTCAGCAGTGATGTAAAAAGCCCTGGGCAGTGGAATTGACAAGTCTTTCATCACCTGCATAATAGGATAATACTGTTTGTACGCCTGCTGAAAAGATAATTCTCTTTCATTTAATGTTGAGTTAATAATATGATTCAATATTTTTCTCTGTTCATCTCTGAAAATATGCCAGAGAGAGTAGTTGTTATTACCAAAGTATTTTTCAATCAGATGAATTACTTCCGGGATATCACTTGCCATAAAAGAATTTTCTATCTCTTCCTTCATGGTTGAAAATTTTTTATTACCGAAAAAATACAGGATACCCCCAATGATATTATGGTCCCCTAAATGAAGGATTGCAAAGGCAAGCTCCCTCTCTTCCCAGGTAATATGAGATTTTATTCTTGTTTTCCCTATGGCAAGTCTCTGATTGCCTGCTTCCTTAATTTCATACATTTCACTGTATGCAGTGTAACAAAAAAAAGTTACGGTCTGAGAATATTCTTCAAACAGAGAGGAAACAGCAAAATGAGCTCCGACCCTGAGAAGGTCAGACACTGCTGGTTTGACAAATTTTTCATAAACAGCAGCTCCGTTTTTCAGCTCAGGTTTATTGCTTAGTGCTTTTTTAAGGATGTTTTTATATTCAGGTTCAAAATCCACACTGCTTAACTCTTTTGCTTTCTGAACAGCGCTGGCAGCATAGGACATTACCTGTATGGCCTCAATTCCGGATATTTCATCAAAAAACCACCCGCAGCTGGTATACATAAGCATTGCATGGCGCTGCATCTCAAGCAGTTTAAGAACTTTAATCTTTTCCTTTTCCGCAAGACTGCGCACAGCATGCTGCAAGATAAAGGCCTCAACGTTTTCAACGCTTCTGTCATTGATAACCTCTATGTAGTGGTCCCTTGTTTTCCATGAATCATGTACGAAAGCTGACATTTCTTTTTCATAAACGGGTATGAGTTTGTCACGCAGCCAGTCCATTGCCCTGCGCAACGAAGACCTCCACTTCTGGTTCCACCCGCTTTTTTCATCAATACAGCACCCGCAGTCATTTCTCCATCTCTCAACACCATGGGAGCAGCTCCAGGATGAGTTCTGAATAATTTCAACTTCACACTCCGGTGGAAACCTTTCCAGGTATTCACCATAAATGGTAATTTCTGCAAGATTGTTTGATTCTATATGGTTAAGAGCATAAGTTAAGGCCATTTCGCCATATTTGTGATGATGGCCGTATGTTTCCCCATCTGTTCCCACATTGACGATCTGTGGACAGGGATTGTCAGAAAAAGTCCTTAATAATCTTTCGGCAAAACCTTCGCCATTATTTAAAATGGTTGAAAAAGAAACATCTACTGATATCTGGCCGTCATAAAAAAACAGAATAATATTTCTTCCGGAAGGAAGTTTGCATAAGTATGGCTGCTTAGGGTCAATTTTTTGACCGGTTACGTCCTGCCAGTCATTATTGCCGATTTTTCTAACACGGCATGCCTGGTGCTGAGCAAGAATAGTAAACTTGATTTCCATCTCAGACATTATGTCTAATGTCTCCATGTCAACTGCAGTTTCAGCAAGCCACATTCCCTCTGGTTTTCTTCTGAATCGATGCTCAAAGTCCCTGATGCCCCATAAAGTCTGTGTTCGTTTATCCCTGCTGCTGGCCAGGGGCATAATCATATGGTTGTAAACCTGAGCAAGGGCCGATCCATGACCTGAAAATCTCTTCCGGCTTTCTTTGTCCGCCTCAATAATAGATCGATAAACATCAGGCTTATGGCATTCCATCCAGGAGAGCAGAGTAGGTCCGAAATTAAAACTTATTCTGGAATAATTATTGACAATATCAACAATCCTGCCTTCGCTGTCAAGAATGCGCGAAGATGTGTTAGGGGCATAGCACTCTGCGGTTATTTTTTCATTCCAGTCATGATAGGGATATGCTGAATCCTGCTGCTCAACCTCCCCTAACCATGGATTCTCCCTGGGCGGCTGATAAAAATGGCCATGAATGCAGATAAAGTGGTTCATGTTAAAATCTCTTATCTTAATTTAAGCTGCTATTATCAAGGTTATAACAGTATAGCCCTGGCAAAGGCTGCATGCAAGAAATCTTTTAGCCGCTGATTCTGCAGCAGGAACCGTACAGAGCAGCAAAAATCCGGGTTTTTTATTGACATAACTGCCTCTGAAAATATATATTTTTTCTCAGCACAGCACCCGCACAAAATCCGGAACCTTCTGAGGCAAAACATGTTCTTTTAAAAAACCGCTGATTCTGAGACAGGTGATTTGACACCGGGTCAGGGTTCATTTTTTTCAGTACCGGGGATGTGTGTTTGCACAGGCATTTCTACTGTGCCATAATTTTTAAAAACCCGAAGCTGATTGACCGGGCTTCTCAGGAGATTGTAATGGACAAACTCTGCTTTGAGGATAGTTTAAACCTGTTCTGGGATGAATGTGACACCTGGATAGAGTCAAGGCAAAATGAGATAGCTGCAATGGGGGTTGGGCTTTCAGAAGCTGATATGGAAAAAATTGAAGTAGACACAGAGGCAAAAATCAATGCCCTTTTAGAAAAACTTGTCACAGAATATGGAGAAAGCTTTTCACCAGATATTTTAAAAGACATTCATCATCTTTTTTTTGAACTTGAACTTAAAAAAACAGGGGTTTCCAATGAAGATAAAATTCACAGGTACAAGGATAACGCTCAGGTAGGCCTTTCCTGTGCTGAAGCCGGGATAACACCGGATAATGCCATGCTGGTCATTGAATTAAACCGGGCGCATCTTGAGAAAAAAGGGGGGGACAATGAGGGCATTTGTGATGACTGCATCTGCGGTAAAAAGTAGGGTTTTGCGCTTTGACTGTTTTGGCCCGTACTGAAAACAAATATTAATTGACACCCTGGCACAATTGACCTATGGTTGACCTGCCAAAATGTAATGTCTTATTATAGAGTTAGCCATACGAACAAACCATATGTTTACAGACGCACGTTCAATAGCCGACAAAAAAAAAATAACAACCGATATATGCATCGTTGGTGCCGGAGCAGCTGGTATTACCATAGCCAGAGAGTTTGCCAACACGTCAGTGAAGGTTGTTCTGTTGGAAAGTGGCGGGCTGAATCCGCCTGACAGTAAAACAAGAGCCCTGAACAGAGGAAAGTATTCAGGCAGGGGCTCTAACCCGCTGCATAATAGAGCTCGTATTTTTGGTGGAACTACAGCACTGTGGAACGGCTGGTGTCGCCCGTTAGACGAAATTGATTTTGAACAGCGCGACGGGATCCCTTACAGCGGTTGGCCCTTCCGCAAACAACACCTCATGCCTTTCTATAAGCGGGCTCATTCGTTGCTTGGGATTGGGCCTTTCAATTATCAGGTTAAGCCGTCTGAAATTCAAAGAATAGCAGAAAGCGCCTATTTATCAACCCCGCAACTGATCACCACTAACTTTCAGTTTTCCAGGCCAATACTGCGCTTTGGCAAGGCTTTTCGTAATGAAATTGACAAAGCAGCAAACATAAACACCTGCCTTAATGCAAATGTTACCAATGTCGAGCCGGGCGATGCTGTCCGCAGCATACACCATGTTGATGTAAAATGTCTGGAGGGCAATACATTTCAGGTTTTTGCAAAGATTTTTATTCTTGCAGCAGGCGCCCTGGAGAACGCCCGCCTGCTGCTGCTGTCAAACAAAAAGCAGGTGGCCGGGCTGGGAAATCAAAATGATCTGGTTGGCAGATTTTTCATGGCCCATCCCCATGTTCATACTGGACAGGTTCTCCTGTCGAACCCCCAAACTTCCCTTGCATTTTATTCAAAATACAACAGGCACAATCATTCAAAAATAAAAGGCCTGCTGTCTCTTTCAGATGAAATGCAGCGCAGGGAAAAAATTCTGAATTTCAGTGTCAAATTATCTTATCTTCCAGACAGCACGCACCTTGAGCACCTGAGCAATGTTATTTTTGAAATCGATGGCAATGGCAGCCACAATGATCAACCTGGGGGAAGAGGAAAACCGGACCAGGTTCAGTGCTTCAGTTTAATAAACAGAAGTCAGCAGTTACCCAGTCCCGAAAGCCGATTAACTTTAGATCCTGAAAAGGACAGTCTTGGTTTGAACATGGCAAAGCTAAACTGGCAATTCGTTCCGGAAGACTATCACCTGCTGAAGCGCGGCAATGAAATCATCGCTCAGGAGTTTGGGAGACTGGGTTTGGGGCGCATGCTGAACAGCCTTGAAGACAAAGAGCATTGGCCGCGCCACTGGGGGGGCGGCCATCATATAGGGGTGACCCGCATGCACGCGGACCCGAAACAGGGCGTGGTTGATCCAGACTGCATGGTGCATGGCCTTTCAAACCTGTACATAGCAGGTCCTTCAGTTTTTCCAACCGGCGGTTATGCAAATCCGGTGTTAACTATTTTAGCTCTTTCAATCAGGTTGAGCGATCATATTAAAAATATTTTTGTATGAGTTTGTCCATGCAGATCAGTAAAAGAAAATTTCTCAAAATAACTTTAAGCTTCCTGGCATCTCTGACAATTTCGCCCGCAAATCTTTTCAAAGCCTGCTGCGCTGAACAAAAACCGGATCACTTAACTGAAAGTCTGTCAAAATTTTTTACCTGCAAAAAAAGCGCCGCCTCCATTGGTGAAAAATATATAAACCAGACATCATCGAAAGTCAGTGTTGATGAATTAGCTGATATAATTTGTTCTGAAAATAAAAACAGATACTCCCGCCTGGCCACAGATAATTTTAAAGAGTTTCAAAAGAGACTGAAATCCCAGGTTCGTTCAGATTTTGGCAATAATAGAGTAGTTAGTATTAACGGATGGGTTATGTCATATACCGGGGCAAATCTCTGCGCTCTTGCCTACCTGACAGCCAACGATGATTTGAAAAAGGAACTGAAAAGAGATCTTCTTCTTGAACCGCTTAACAAACTGCTTGAACCGCTTAACAGGCTGTTTAAAAAGATTTCCAGGCATCTTGGATAAGACGCCTGAATCGATGCAGCATTTATTCTGCAGAGTTGCCCAGATCAACCCCCTGAAGCACCGCAACACGATTGACAATCTCAAGTATGGCTTTTTTTAAAGCAGCAGGGGGATTGACAAACTGCACACCCATTCCCGCATCTTTTTTTAAACCTGCAGTGTTAACCCACATAACTTTTGAGGTTACCTCTACCTGGTCGAGATCAGCAATGGAAAAAGTCAGTTTGGTCAGTTCACCTACTGAAGGCGGATTTTCCGTGTAGACAAACATGCCATCCACGGAAATGTCCCTGCTGTAAGAGATAAGATAATCCTTGTCATGTATATAGTTGATTTTAAATTTGGCCGGGATGCGTTTATTAGTTCTGCGTTCAATTGCAGCCATTCTTTTTTCTCCTTGTGTTGTGTGGTATCAAAAATGCTGAACAGGAAGCGATAAGATTTTACTATACATACAGGCAAATCAGGATAAAATCAACTAAATAGTGTATGTGGCTGAAAACATGGAGTAAATTGAGGCTGCAGAAAAAAACAATGGGATATTCAGCTGAAAAAAAGCCAGGGCACAGCCCCTGCCCTGCTCTTCTGAAAAGAAGATGAAATATCTTGTAAAAAGCAGCGGTTTTTTGTATTGTGTGCAGACACAACCCAACAAAGGAAGAATTGTATAACCAAAAAGGAGAAAACAATGATTAAAAAATTTTTATTACTGCTTTGTGCTGTTTACTGCTTTGTCCCGAATGATGCCTCTGCTTCTGTTGCAGAAGGCTGGGAAAAACATGTTATTGCTGAGCAGACCAGTCCGATTTACCTGTATGTAAAAGACATGGACGGGGATGGAGATCTTGATGTTGTCTCAACAACTAACGAACATCCCGGGCCGTTCAATTCTGAAGTAGCGTGGTTTAGAAACAACCTCAACCAGGGTTCTCAATGGGAACAGTTTATTATCAGTTCAAGTGCTCTTGAAGATGACCCTATCGCCAATATAAATGGTGTCGCAGTATCAGACATAGACAATGACGGCTACAATGATGTGGTTGCAGGCACTGGCAGCGTTGGCTCATTAGGAGGAAAGGTGTACTGGTTTAAGGCACCTGCAGAACCTGAAGGTGAGTGGCAGCGTTTTCTGGTAAGTTCAGATAACGATAATGCCTATTTTAAGATGTATACTCTGGACGTAAACAAGGACGGAAGGGAAGATATCGTAGCAGGAGGAAGTGAGGGAAGCATTATATTTGTCAACCCTGAAGATCCTGCACAGGACGGGTCTGTCTGGGAAAGGCTGCCTCTGCCTGAGGGAACAGGAAGCGCTATCTACCTGGACGATCTTAATGGAGACGGTAAAACAGATATAATCAATTCAAAACTGCGCGGAAACGTCTCCTGGATTGATGTGGATTTCAATGGTGAGGAAATTATGTTCGACAGGACTGTGATCGACGGGGATCTGGATTTGGCATTTGATGTTAACTGCCTGGATGTAAACGGGGACTCCAGGAAAGATGTGCTGGTTTCAACCCTCAACACCCCTGGTATCTACTGGTATGAAGCCCCTTCGCAGGATGGCGGGAGCTGGACAAAAAATTTTGTAAGTGAAGATTACAATGGCACGGATATATACACCGGGGACATTAACGGAGACGGAAGAGATGATGCTGTGATTTCCGGGGCCTTCATTGATAAAATTTCATGGTTTGAATATGACATGGACCAGCAGTCCTGGACAGAGCATCTTCTCGATGATTTTGTTGACAATGACACTGATGTTACCGGGCAGTACGGAGATCCCGGTGATGTTTCACTGGATGACCTTGACGGAGACGGGGACCTGGATGTAGTACTTGCCGGTCTGCAGGAAGATCAGATGATATGGTATGAGAATAAACTTCAAATCAGGGAAGAACAGGGGTGCAATCTCAGCAGCATCGCTCCGGCCAGTGCCAAAACCGGCCTTGGCATCCTGCCCAGATTTATTATGGTAACAATCACGGGAAATGAGTCGTCAGGCTTCAGCCCTGACAGTGTAATTGATTTTGAAGCAGACGGCATTACAGTTCTTTACTCAAACACCATAGACAGCCAGACAGTACAGGCCCTTGTAATGATATGGGGAACTGCAAAGGGAACCTATAATGTCAGCGTCGACAACTGCAGCGGGGTTTCTTTTACTGTTGAGTAGCTAAGGGGTGGCCATGAAAAAGCAAACTACCCTCGTCTATGGAAACTGTGTCACAATAGGCTTATGGTAGCCGCAAACTTTAGTTTGCGCCTTTGGGCAAATGCAATTTCAATATGCTGCGCCCCATAAGCGGGACAGCTACCATAAAACTCATAATTGCGACACAGCTTGAAAAGACAAGGGGTATCCACCTGCCCCGTCAGGGCCACTAATTGAATAAACAGTGTGTTGCGCGCGCGGCAACTCACTGTTTATTCTGATCTGCAGATGCCACCATGCGCCGATAATAGGCAATCAGGAGGCATGTCATCGGCAGGGCAATAATAAGCCCAAGCAGCCCCATGAGCTTTCCCCACACCGAGATGGACAAAAGAATCATGGCAGGCGAAAGACCCATGGCTTTGCCCATAATTCTGGGAGTCAAAAAAGCATCCTGAACAATCTGGACTACGGCAAAAACCAGCATTGTAAGCCCCATGCCAGCCCACAGGCTCCCGCCTGTTTCAATAGCCCCTATCATTGCCAGCAGTCCCGCTGGAATCAGACCAATTATCTGTAAATACGGAACCATGTTCAAAAGGCCGATAAACAGTCCTAAAAGTATTCCCAGCGGCAACCCGATCAACTCAAAACCTGCTGCAAACAGCAGGCCCACAATAAAAGCTATCAAAGCCTGGGCGCGGAAGTATCGGTTCATCCCATCATTAGAATCCCTGATAAACTCCAGTATAACCCCGCGCCATCCTGGTGGGATCAGGTCCTTCCATTCATCCTTCAGCCGCTGATAGTCCAGAAGCATGAAAACAAGATAAATCATAACAATAAGAATGCCTGCAAGACCTACGAAAAAACTTGCCGCTCCGTGAATAACCTTCCAGACACCCGGCATCACATTTTTTCCCACAGCCTGCAGCAGAGCAAAAATGTCGCTCTGTCCGAACAATGCCTGAATGTGCCGGCTCTTATCCCCTTTTGCAAACTCAAGAACATAGTTCCATAACCAGGAAGGAAGGTATTGACTTGCCCGATGGCTGAAATCAGTATCCTGTGCAACACGCTGGAGCAGATAGGACGTATGGGATATCTCCTGTCTGATCACGGGAATAATCAGCCATCCTGCACCGCTGATAATGATTATAACCATACCCAGGGTTAAAAATACAGCCAGGCTGCGATTGCGAATTTTGTTCTGGAGTCTGCAAACCAGCGGATTGAGCAGATATGCCATCAAAAAAGCTACTGCAAATGGGATAAGAACATCAGACAAGCAGTTAATAAGCCATATGGCACCTCCGGCAATTGCGAGGCCGGCAAAGATGCGAAACACCCTGTCAAAGGAATAAGGTTTATCATCAAAAAGCATTGAAATCTCCGGATTATAACCATGGAAGATCTGAATCGATTGGTTTCAGGGAGATCCTCAGGCCCGTTTAGTAATTCCAGAAGCATAAAGTTTCTTAAGGATTATTTTCAGACACCTGTCAGATAACCGGACAACTATTTTACAATTATCTTCCCCCGGAATTCCCTGACAGGTCTCTGATATAAATTCAGGTTATCGATTCCCCAGAGTATCACCTTCCTTGCTACATAGTTGAATTCACCTCTCTCTACCATGCAAAGGCTTGCAACAGCTCCATGAGGGATTTTGTCAGACACGAAGGAACCATCTGAATCAACAATAAAATGAACCGGGCTCTTGCATGCCAGTGTCACCTGTTTGCCCTCAAACTTTATTTCTACTGCTGTCCTGGCATCATTTACCCAGATGACAGTAGTGCCTGGCTCAACAGTTGCCACAGGAGGAAATATAACACCTAATTTATCAAGCCGGATGATTTTATGGGCTTTAATCTTTTTTTCCGGATGTATATTCCCTTCTTCACTAATTGCTGCACTGATAAAAAGAAATGAAAAAACTGTTATTGTCAATAAGACAGATGTAATTCTTTTAACTTTCATGGGCTTTCTCCTCTTTAATTTTTATGTGTGCTGTCCTGAAAAGTTTATAAAACTTCAATATAAGAGTCAAGATTATGTTTTTAATTTTTCCACACCTTCTGGTCCCCGGGTGCCTGATCCATAAAACTGAAGCAAACTGCTTTTATCAACACACTTTTCACAGTCCTCTATTAATGGAGTAAGAAACGACCAGCACAGTTCTTCCAGATCCTGACGCAAAAAAAGCATCTGGTCTCCGTTCATGCAGTCAACAAGCACTTTTTCATAAGCCTCAAGAGTTTCTCCAGAATCACTGTCATAGCTGAATTCCATATTAATGGAACGGGGACAAATTGTTGACCCCGGTTTTTTGGCCTGAAATGTGAGCGCTATTTTTTCTATTGGCTGAATAAAAAATGTCAAACAGTTGGCACTTATGCTGCCACCTATAATGTCACGAAAAATAGAGTGCGGGACGTCTTTGAACTGGATTACAATCTTTGTCTTTTTTTCAGCCAGGCGCTTGCCCGAACTCAGGTAGAAGGGAACATCCTGCCAGCGCCAGTTGTCAATAAAAACCTTCATCATTGCAAACGTAGGGGTCAAAGACAGGGGGTCCACACCTGTCTCATCACGATAGGCAGGAACTTTTTTACCGTCAATATTTCCTGATAAATATTGACCGATCACAATATTTTCTTCAAGATGTTCCAGATCAAAGGGCCTTATCGACTGGATAACCTTTGCCTTTTCATCCCTTACAGGTTCAGGCCGGAAATGCGCAGGGGGCTCCATTGCAACAAGAGTCAGGAGCTGCATCATGTGGTTTTGAAACATATCCCTTAAAATACCGGACTTTTCATAATACCCTGCGCGGTGCTCCACACCAAGGGTTTCGGCAGCAGATATCTCTACGTGCTCAATATGCTGCCTGTTCCACAGTGGTTCGAAGATAGAATTGGCAAATCTGAAAACCAGTATATTCTGTACTGTTTCCTTTGCCAGATAGTGATCTATCCTGTAAACCTGCTGTTCGCTGAAACATCTCTTTATAACATCATTCAGTTTAACAGCAGTTTTGAGATCACTCCCAAAGGGCTTTTCAACCACAAGACGCGACCAGCTGCCACTGGTCCTGCTTTCACGAGAAAGACCGGCCTCTCCCATAACATGAACTACTGTTTCATACAGAAAAGGAGGAATTGCAAGATAAAACAGTCTGTTCCCGGCAGTCCCGTGTTTCTTGTCAATATCGGAAAGAAAGCAGGAGAGTTCTTTAAAATTTTCCTTATCATCATATTCAACTGTCCTGTAATAAAGATTGCCGGCAAAATGATCAAGTTTTGAAAGATCATCCCCCACCCCCTTTGCCAGGGATTCTTTTACAAGTTGTCTGAAGGCTTCATTGTCGAGCTTTTTCCTGGCACATCCGACTATGGCAAATGAAACAGGCATGTAGCCGTTCAAAAACAATCTGTAAAGGGCGGGAATAAGTTTTCTTGAAGTCAGATCTCCTGAAGCACCAATAATAACAATGGCACACGGATCCGCCGGCCTGACCTCCCTGCATTGATCATCCATGCTTTCTCCGGAAGTTTCCCGGCCAAACTCAGGCTTCAGGACTGATAGATCTTCTCTTTTCTGTCCGGTCATCTCTTAATGTTTTTTTCAGATTCAACGACCGCATGGCCGCCAAATTCTCTCCTGAGCGCAGCAAGAACACGGTCGGAAAAAGAATCTTTAATGCGTGATTCGAACCTCCTGAAAAGTGAAAGCGCAATAACGGGTGCTGGGGTCCCGGTCTCTATTGCCTGCTGCACTGTCCATCTCCCTTCACCGGAATCTTCAACAAAGCCCTTAATGTTTTCCAGCTTTGAATCTTTTTTAAATGCCGACTCCAAAAGCTCAAGAAGCCACGACCTTACAACACTGCCCTGGTTCCAGAGGTGCGACAACCTGTCAAGTGATATATTTTCACTGTAAGGAGATGATTGAATAATATCAAACCCTTCACCATATGCCTCCATCATTGCATATTCAATTACATTGTGAACCATTTTGACAAAATGGCCTGCGCCTGTCGGGCCACAGAACATGTAGCCGTCTTTTGGTGCAAGGGTTTCTAAAATCGGCTCCATGTGTCTGAACACCCTTTTCTCTCCTCCGATCATGGTACAGTATCCTTTTTCAAGGCCCCATATACCGCCTGAAATACCTGCGTCAATATAATCTATACCTTTTTCTTTCAGGCTTTTGCTGTGGCGGATGTCGTCCATGTAATAACTGTTTCCACCATCAACCACTATGTCACCAGGAGACAGAAGCTCTGAAAATTTTTTTACATACTCATCAACCGGATCCCCCGCAGGGAGCATCAGCCATATCATCCGGCGTGGCCTGAGCATTTTCACAAGTTTTTCAGCTGAATCAGCACCCGTTGCACCCTCCTTCTGCATCAGCAATACTTTTTCCCCTGTTCTGTTAAACACTACAACATTGTGGCCGCCTCCCATCAGGCGCCTGGTCATATTCATACCCATACGGCCCAGACCGACTATTCCAATCTGCATAGTTTTTCTCCAGAATGGTTTAACCCTGATTTTGCAGCAGAGATTACAGAGAGCAAGAGAACTCCTCAGCAAAATATGCAATATCAGGGTTAAATACTACCTTCATTTACTGCCAGCCTGTAACTTCACGGCTATCTTATTAATTTCTTTTTCAAGGGTTGCGTAGGGCTTGCCACCTACAAACCTTTTAACTTCCACACCACTTCCATCTATAAGAAGAACTGTGGGAAGCACAAAAACCTTGCATTTTCTTGCAGCATTTTCCGTATCTATAAAAAAAGGGAAAAGTATCTTCTTTTTACTGGCAAACTCTCTAATCTCTTTTTCAGCTGATGTTCTGTCAATATCTACCCCGATTATCAGAACATCAGAAGTCTTGTAGTTTTCATGAAGCCTGTTCAGAACAGGCAGAAGTTCTATGCAGGGCTTGCAATATATGGAACCAAAAGTTACAAGAATTATTTTATTCCTGTAGTCAGCAAGTTTAAAGGTTGTCCCATCCTTTACATTTTTAAGGGAAAAATCAATCGCACTCCAGGCAGTTGATTTGAAAAAGCATAAAAAAAAGCATGAGCATATTATTGGTAATATGTATATGTAAAAAATCCTGTTTTTTTTCTTAATTGTGAACTGTTCCTGAACTGCTTATTTGTCTGCTGTTTTTCCCCTGCATCCAGCAGTATTAAATCCATGGAAACTGCACAGCACTTTGCCATCCACAACCAGCAGCAAGCCGCCCTGAGGACATCCCGGTATTTTCATTTCTGAAACCAGTGCGTTCAATGCAGCATCATCAAAAACAAAGTTTTTATTAACCTTTTTCATCTGCTCTGCTTTCTGCTCAATTTTACAAATATTTCCGAAACACTCTTTTTTCCAGTGGTCACTTCGAAATTGATAGTCCTTGAACTTCCCAAAAATTTCTTTCCCCTGGTTCAGCGACTCAAAAACCAGGCTTGAGGTCATTGTAGCGGTTGATACTGCATCAACGCGTGGATTAAATGGAAAATTATCAAAAATACTTTTTCCAACAATCAGACTTTTGATCTTCTGCTCATCTTTTTCTGACCATAAAATATTATCTTTTTTTGTCATGGAAACCGGTATGAAATCCACTATTTTACCTTCCGGGTCTAAAACATATATGAAATGGCTGTCGTGGCAGACATCACACAGGCTTGGCTTGCTTTCAAATCGTGAAAACAAAAAAGCTCTGTTGCGCTCTGGGGACAGCGCTGTAACATAGATTTTTTCCCCGTTTTCCATTATAAATTTTTCAGTTGTAAAGACTTTCCTGCCAAGCTTTTTTATCCGCTCATCTATTAATCTTATAACGTCTCGTTCATTCATTGGTGGAGACGGCTTATATTCAACTGTTTCCAGGATGTTCTGAGCATTATAAAGCGTTATTGCATCGCCCTTGAATGCAATCCTTCCATGCTGGTTAATATAGTATATTGAAGGTTTGTCAGGGGATGCAAAGGTTTCAGCAACTTCTTTATCTGCCGGTTCTCCAAAATAAAAAGAGGGGGTTTCATATTTTTTCTCCAGATCAGGGGAAAACCCGGGAGACTTAAATAATATTACAGTGATCCCTGGAAATTTATTTAAAATCTTATACAGAACTTTAATTTGATTTTCCGTATTCCTTGTGTCTATCTCCAGTGAAAACTTTCTGTCAGCAGGAAAATAAAGTATTAGCCTGTTGCCGGCAAAGTTTTTTTCATCAAAAACCATGCCCCCGGAGTTGAAAGAATATCCTGGTGCTTTGTTTCCCGGTTCTGTCCCTGTGAAGCTGCCGCGTACAGATAATTTAATCCTCGAAAGATACCTGTCCATGGAAGAAACCCCTCCGGCATGGTAGTCAATAACAAAATTTATTTCCTCTTTTCTGAGAATGTAGGTATGAGGTGTTCCCTCTGTATTTCCAGTAAGGTTGAATACTTTTTTTTCCGGATCTGCCACAATAGGATAAACTGCCCCGAAATCCCTCTTGAACTCATCAACCTCTTCAGGAGAGTTTCCGACCGCAATCCCAAACACACACGCTTTTTCTAAAAGCACGGGATCTTTTTCAATTGCATGAAAAAGATCATTAAATACCTCAACCTGCATTCTGCATGTATGGCAGTAAACATTCAGAAACTCCATAACAATGCATTCCTGTACTAAATCATCAATACTGAATTCTTCTCCACATTCTATCCCAAGACTGAAGCATTCATCAGAACTGAGGTTGTTTGGCTCTGAAAACGATGGGAAAGGATCACCGATATTGACAGAAAATGATTGCGCTGCCATAAGCAGCAGCAGGGGTATCTGAATTGTTACGATAAAAAGGATAATAACATTTTTTTTACTTGTGCGTATGTCTCTAACCATGTCCATGAGGCACATTCTGATAATCAGATTAGGTAGTGTCTGAACGGAAAGTCCATTAATCACATCTGTTCTGTCCCTGCGGGGGCGGAATATCCGCAGCAATTTCCTGAAAACAAAAGGATTGTTTCGCCCCGATTTTATCGGGGTTCCTCAGCCCTCGCAAGGAAAACTCCAAATCAGGGTTTTCGGTCAGCCATTATTTTACAACAATCTTTCCCTCAAACCGGAAATGATCCGATGTTGTCTGTCTTCTGCTCGGATTTGAGCGCTCCATGAAATATTTATAGGTGCCGCGCTCTAAAAAGCACAAACTTGCCACAGCTCCATATCCAATAGGGTTTGATACATACACTCCGTCTTTATTCACTGAAAAGTTTACAGGGCTCTTACAGGCCATTGTCACTTTTTTATCAGGAAACTTTACTCCAACATCCCCGTAATACTGATTAAGCCATATGACAACCGTACCTGGCTCTATAAAAAGGTTAAGGGGGTTAACCCCCTCAAATCCCTCTATTCTAACCACGCGGCTCTTAATATCCACAGTTTTTTTATGGATATCTTTGTTTTCTGCTGCCTGCTCGGAAAACACAACATCGCTTACGGCAAGGAACATCAATACAGCAATACAAAACAGTACGGTTTTTTTCATGGCATCCTCCCTTATTAATGTTTTTTTTCATAATTGGAAAAATTAAAAACAGGCTTTTCTCTTTGATTATTTCACTATAATCTTGCCCTTAAAATACTGTACCCCTAAATAAGATTTTTCTGATCCGGAAGCTATCTTTCTTGCAACATACTTATATTCACCCTTTTCCACAAAGCATAGACTTGCTACTGCTCCCTGGGGAATCTGCCTTGATGTAAAAGAGCCATTTTCACCCCTGATAAAATGCACGGGACTTTTACAGGCTAATGAAACCTGCTGGCCTTCAAAGCAAATCTGTAATGTTTCATTTGAATTATTCACCCAGATTACTGTTGTACCAGGCTTAACAGTTGTCCATGGCTGTGCAATTGCCCCTGAATAATGGAGAAGGATTACCTTGTAAGCACTTAGCTCATCATCTTTTACCTCTGCTGCAGAACAAAGACATGTAAAAAACAGCACTAAAACTATTGGTAATTGTTTTGTTACGGACATAACATCACTCCTCCCTGGCTTTTCAAGATGCATTTTCCTGATGCCGCTAAGGACAATTCAAAATCCATGCTCTGTTTTGCAAACCTGAAGTGTCCTGCTAATAAAGAATAACATACTGTTACAACAACAGGAAGAAATGTCAAGCATAAACAATAAGTTGTTAATCTTTATTTGTGCCTTGACGCACATTTTCCCTTTTATTACAGCAAGAAAAGGGCGGGGGGGTAGGGGCGTTAACAAAGTAATTTCAATGGGGCTGCTCAAAAATGTCCGGCATGAAAGTTGAAAATCACACTTGCAGGGGCACATGAAATCATGAGCAATCCCCAGGCTGACCGGGATCTTCCACAGGCAAACCTGTTCTTTCGTCATAATGGCGAATGATGAGCAAAGCGCAGCATAAAGGGGTGGGTGGGCAGGTGCCCGTGAACAGCTAAACAGATTTTTTCTGATGGTTTAAGTAGTGTTGTTTTTATAAGGACTCATTTTAGAATTTGATAGAATTTAGCATCTATGTCCTGTCCGGTATTCAATTCTATCGCCTTTCTTGCCCTGAAATATTCACATTTACTAAAACAAGTGTCTAATTTATCCATTGTCTCCTTTGGTCGTCTTTCATCTGTTAAAAGGTCTTTACACAGTGTTTTTGGAATAAGCCAGCACTCGTCTTTTTCTACATTATTATAGGCAGGGCATTCCGTCATGGTGCATTCTTTGAATTCAAAACACAATAAATAATTTCGCTTTATCATTTTTGACTCCTTAATTTTTCACATGTACAGATATATCGTCATAATATCTGTTTTCATTAGTTATTTTCTTAATCAGAAGTATTAAAGAGGTTACCCAAAGCATTGCCCAAATTCACCAAAACAAAAAAACAAGGGGCACGCTTAACTGCATAACCCCTTGATTTTACTTGGTGCCGAAGAGGAGACTCGAACTCCTACGAGGTTGCCCCCACAAGGTCCTGAACCTTGCGTGTCTACCAATTCCACCACTTCGGCCAGAACAAGCGATATCTCATGTTGCATTGTGACGTATTTTCATTTATAATAGGAAACTATTTTTGTCAAGCAGTTAAACTGCTGCTGCACTGTAAAAACCTTCAGAGCACCTGACAAACCGGTTAATAATGCTTATAGATAATAATAAATGCTTTGCCTGCGGCAATGATAATCCTGACGGCCTGAAGCTGAAGTTTATCTACTCGCCGGACGGAAAAAAAGTTAAGACAACATTTGTGCCGGACGCTAAATATCAGGGCTGGAAGGACGTTGTACACGGAGGGATAATTGTTACCCTCCTGGATGAGACAATGGCAAAGGCCGCGGTAAAAAAAGGGTTCAGGATACTCACAGGGGAAATCAGCGCCAAATTTAAAGCCCCTGCAAAAGTAAATGAACAGCTTTGCTGCGAAGCTGAAATAGAGGCAGTTAAAAAAAAAATTCTTTATGTCAGGGCAACAGTGTATAAAGAGAACGGTTCTACTGTAGCAAGCGCTACAACAAAAATGTTTATAACATCAGGCTCAGAAATGCAGATCATAAGGGGCAGCAAAAAGATAAAAGAATATGACCTGACAAATCCTGTTATTACCCTTGGGAACTTTGATGGAGTCCATCTTGGTCATCAAAAAATATTGAAAAAAACAATTCAGCGGGCAAGGGCAGTTAATGGAGTGTCAGCTGTGTATACTTTTGATCCTCATCCTTTAAGTGTCCTTAATCCAGGCCATGAACCTTTAAAGCTTACCACATTTGAAGAAAAGGCATCTATTTTAGAGGAGTTTGGTATCAACTACCTGATATGTGAGAATTTCACAAAAAAGTTTTCAGAAAAATCTCCCGAGGAGTTTATAAAAAAAATTATATGCGATCGTATCCATCCCAGGGAAATTGTTATCGGCAATGACTATGCTTTTGGCAAAAACAGAAAAGGAGCTGTGGAACTGCTGAAAAAAATGGGCAGGGTATTTGATTTTCAGGTTCATGTTGCAAGTGACATGAGAATGAAAAACATCCCTGTGCGCAGTACCACAATCAGGAACCTTATTTCTTCAGGAAAAGTCTCTCTGGCTCAAAAACTGATGGGCAGGCATTACAGCATGACGGGAAAAGTCATACATGGCAGAAAAAGAAAAATAGGTTTTCCTACTGCCAACCTGAAACCTTACAGCAGGGATCTCATCCCTGCTGATGGAGTTTATGCTGCATCCATATCAACATCATACGGAATGTTCAGCGGGGTGGTCAATATAGGAATGAACCCCACATTTGATGAAAAAAAAACAACCATAGAAGTACACATTTTTGACTTCAGTAAAAACATCTACGGCGAAGAAATTACTCTCTTTTTTGTTAAACGAATCAGAGGTGAGAAAAAATTTAAAGAAGCAAAAACTCTGGCCGAACAGATACGGACTGATATTGTTTTTGCAAAAAAAATCTTAAAATAATCAATGCTGGATCAGACTACAAACAACATGGAGGAGTTATGGATCATCTTGATCAACTTGAGAGCCTGGGCGTACATATTTTAAGGGAAGCATATGCAAACTTTAAAAACATGGGGATGCTCTGGTCAATCGGGAAAGACAGCACTGTCCTTCTCTGGCTTGCACGTAAGGCTTTTTACGGGCATGTTCCCTTTCCCCTTGTCCACATAGATACAGGATATAAAATTCCTGAAATGATACAATATCGTGACAGGCTTTCTCTTGAATGGGGTCTTAACATGATTTTCGGAAGAAATGACGATGTCCTTGCCAGCAAGCAGACTTATCCTGATGGTAATGTTGATCGTCTTAAATGCTGCAGCCTTCTGAAAACAAAAGCTCTTAAAAACACCCTGAGCGGTAAATGGCCAAGGTACTATCTGAATCACGAAACAAAAAAATATGATCTCTACAACAACACTGAACCCTTCACAGGGGTCATAGTAGGGGTGCGCGCAGACGAAGAAGGCACCCGTTCAAAAGAGAGGTACTTCTCTCCCCGCGACAGGGAAAATCTGTGGGACCTGGGTGACCAGCCACCTGAGTTCTGGAACCAGTACAAAACAGATTTTCCTCCAGGCACACACCTCAGGATTCACCCCCTGCTTGACTGGACAGAGCTTAATATCTGGGAATACATTCAAAGGGAAAACATTCCAACTGTTTCTCTTTACTACAACCAGGGTGATGGTAAAAGATACCGCTCCCTTGGCTGCTACCCGTGCACATCCTCAATCGATTCTGAAGCAAGGAATGTTGAAGAAATAATTGAGGAACTGAAAAGCGGCAAGCTGAAAAATATTGCTGAACGTTCAGGCCGTGCACAGGACAAGGATGACGGAGGAGGTCTTGAAACACTCAGAAAAGACGGGTACATGTAGGTAATACGGGTTGAGGGTTAAAACAAACCATACACAAAGGCAATAAAGGGTTCGAGGTATCAAGTGAAATACTTAAAAACAAACTTTATCATTTGACATTTTCAGATATTCGATATTTGTTTAAAACACTTGGCCCCTTGAATCCTCGACCACTGGAACCCTAATCTCAGCATTTATGTGCTGAAAAAATTATACAGGTATAGAGCACAAAGGATTAAAACAAAAGGAAAATTATGGAAAAAAATAATGAAAAACAAAAGATGAACATTGTAATTGCCGGTCATGTTGATCATGGCAAAAGCACTGTTATAGGAAGGCTTCTGGCCGACACCAACTCTCTTCCTGACGGAAAGCTTGAACAGGTAAAAGAGAACTGTAAAAAAAATTCAAAACCCTTTGAGTATGCCTTTCTGATTGATGCATTAAAGGATGAACAGGCCCAGGGCATTACCATAGATACTGCCCGCGTTTTTTTTAAAACCAGCAAGCGCAATTACATAATACTTGATGCTCCAGGACATATTGAGTTTTTAAAGAACATGGTAACAGGCGCATCCAGGGGTGAGGCTGCACTTCTGGTAATTGATGCAGAAGAAGGGGTACGGGAAAACTCACGGCGGCATGGATATATGATTTCCATGTTAGGGATTAAGCAGATTGCGGTTCTGGTAAACAAGATGGACCTTGTTGACTACAGGAGAGAAGTTTTCGAGGCAATTGTGTCTGAATACACATCGTTTTTAAAGGATATAGATGTAAACCCAGTGTGCTTTATACCCTTAAGCGCAATGCAGGGGGATAACATAGCACAGCCTTCAACCAAAATGCAGTGGTATACTAATGAGACGGTTCTTGAAATTTTAGACAAGTTAGAAAAGGAACCCCGGCAAATAGACAAGCCCTTCCGGATGCCGGTTCAGGATGTCTATAAATTTACAAAATTTGGAGACAACAGGCGTATTGTGGTGGGAACAATTGAAACAGGAACAGTCAACTGCGGCGATGAAATCGTGTTTTATCCGTCAGGCAAAAAAAGCAGGATCAGGACCATAGAAACCTTTAATGCCCCCCCTAAAGAAGAAGCACAATGTGGTCTGGCAACCGGTTTTACGCTTGAGGAACAGATTTATATAGCAAGGGGCGAAATTGCTGCAAAATCAAACGGCCTTAAACCATGTGTAACTTCCCGTATTAAAGTCAACCTGTTCTGGCTGGGTAAGGACCCGATGATTATGAAAAAAGAGTATCTTTTCAAGTTAGGCACATGCCGCGTGCCTGCAAGAGTTGAGGAGGTAACAAGGGTTATTGATGCATCGGATCTGAACACAACAAACAAAAAAAAACAGATTGAGCGCCACGATGTTGCAGAATGCACCCTGAAACTGAACAAAGCAATAGCTTTTGATTTAGCCACAGACATAGCAGGAACAAGCAGGTTTGTTATTGTTGACAACTATGAGATACGCGGTGGAGGGATTATTGCAGAGGCTCTCGAGGACAAGCAGACATGGCTGAGAGACACGGTTATGCTGAGAAATTACAAATGGGAAAAAAGCATCATAGAGTCTGAAAAACGTGCAGAAAAATACAACCAGAAATCTACACTCATCCTGTTAACAGGCGGAAAGGATGCCGGCAAAAAAGCCCTGGCAAAAAGCCTGGAGGACCGCCTTTTTGCAGATGGCAGGGTCGTTTACTTTTTAGGCATAGGAAATGTCCTCTATGGGATAGATGCTGATATTAAGGGCAAAGAGCACCAGAGGAAAGAGCATATCCGAAGGCTTTCAGAAGTTGTAAATATCCTGCTTGATGCAGGCATCATCCTTATTGTAACGGCAATCGACCTTACCCAGGAAGATCTGGAGATTATGAGAACCATCATAACATCTGAAAAAATCGAAACTGTCTGGGTAGGCGAAAACGTAACAACCGACATTGCTTATGATGTAAGGATACAAGATCCGGATAACCTGGAAGAGTCCGTGGACATGCTGAAAACCCTTTTGCAGGATAAGGGGATAATTTTTAACCCCTGGTAAAAAACATATGATTGATCTACATACGCATTCCACAGCGTCAGACGGCAACCTGTCACCAACAGCGCTGGTTGAGCATGCCTGCAAAATGAACCTTGAAGCTATTGCACTCACAGACCACGATACTGTCGGGGGAGTTGGGGAGGCTCTGGCAGCAGGAGAAAAAAACGGATTTGAGGTTATCCCGGGCATTGAGATCAGTGCTGAATCTCCAAACAGTACTTTACATATACTTGGGTATTATATTGACTACAGGGATAATATTTTTCTGCAAAACATCTCGGAACTGCAAAAAGCCCGTGCAGAAAGAAATCCAGGGATTATAAAAAAACTCCAGGGCCTGGGCATTGAAATCAGCTATGAAGAGGTTATTGAAGAATCAGGGACCGGCCTGGTCGGACGCCCTCACTTTGCACAGGTATTGCTGAAAAAGGGCTATGTTAAAAATACGCAGGATGCTTTTGACAGGTACCTGAAAAAAGGAGCTCCTGCCTATGAAGACAAGTTCAGGTTTCCACCCCATGAAGCCATATCCCACATCCTGAATGCAGGCGGAATACCCGTGCTTGCCCACCCAAACACATTAAGCTGCCAGAACACGGCAGAGCTTGAGTCAATAGTGTCAGACCTGAAAAAATATGGATTGAAAGGAATTGAAGTATACTATTCTGAACACAAGTCACAACAGACAAAGGTTTACCATCAGATTGCAGATAAGCTCGGCCTGCTGATAACCGGGGGAAGCGACTTTCATGGTAATAACATGAAATAAATAGAGCTTGGGAAAGGAAGAAACAATCTGAATGTACCCTATGAACTTCTGGAAATCATGAGAAAGTCCCTTTGATCCTGAGCAAGGATAGTCTGCCTCAGAATACTTCCTTCAAATCAAATGTTTTGTCTAACCTCACCCCTTTTTCAGTTCTTTTTACGGTACAGCATTCATTATGCCTGTCATGTTCAAAAAACAGAATACATTCCCCCTCAGCAGCTTCTTTCAGGAGTAGTTCCTTCTCCTTTAATGTCACAAGGGGCAGGGTATCATAAGACATGATCCATGGCAAAGGGATATGGGCAGCAGAAGGAATGAGATCAGCAGCAAAAACAACGGTTTTCCCCTGACATTTTATCTGGGGAATCATTTGGGATGTTGTATGGCCCTGTAATATTTTTACATGGAAATTATTTATCAGCTCACACTCTCCCTCAACAAACTTCAGATTTCCGCTTTCAAACAGAGGCATAATGTTTTCTTTCAGGAAGGAGCCCTTCTCTCTGGAATTGGGGTTTAAAGCAAGTTCCCAGTGTTCTTTATTGGTCCAGTAAACTGCATTTTTAAAGGCCGGTTCAAAACCTGTATGATTCCTGTTCCATTCTACACTGCCCCCACAGTGATCAAAGTGCAAATGTGTCAAAAAAACATCTGTAATATCATTAAAATCAAACCCGCAGTTTGCCAGAGATTTTTTCAGCGAATGTTCTCTATCCAACAGGTATCGGCTGAAAAACTTTTCCCCCTGTTTGTCGCCCATACCATTGTCAATCAGAATCAGGCGGTCAGATTCTTCTACAAGCAGGCAGCGCATAGCCCAGGTACAAAGATTATCTTCTTCAGAAGGGTATACCCTGTCCCAGAGCACTTTGGGTACAATCCCGAACATTGCACCACCATCTAATTTAAAATTTCCGGCATGTATGGAATATAGTTTCATTTCAGTCAACCCAGTCAATTATGTGTTCATGCCATCCATCCGGATGAACATATTCCTCAGACAACACCTTTCCACGAACAGAAATTCCTGCTTCATGCACGCTGTCAGTGCTTCCTGACACTAAAGGATGCCACCACTCAAGATCCCTGCCTTCAGCTACAAGCCGGTAAGCACATGTCTGGGGCAGCCAGTACAGCTTCTCAACGTCCTGTGGTCTCAGCATGAAACAGTTTGGCACAAGCCTGGTCCGGCTTGTGTAGTGTTTACACCTGCAGGTTTTCATATCCATGTACCTGCAGACAATACAGGTGTAAAAAACATTCCCGGTGTCTTCATCCTCTATTTTCTGAAGACAGCATTTTGAACAGCCATCACAAAGGGACTCCCACTCAGAGATTGTCATTTCACTAAGGCTTTTTGTCTTCCAGAACAGCAGGCTTTTTTTATCCTTTTTTACCACCTCTCGTATTTCACAATCTCCCTAACACTCAGGCGATTCTTTTCCCTTATCGAAGGGTCGGAAGCATAGCCAATCGGCATCAGCTCAACAACCCTTACCTCCTCTGGTATACCCAGAAGGGTCTTAACCTTTTCCTCATCAAAAGCCCCTATCCAGCACCCGCCAAGCCCGAAATCAACTGCAGCAAGTGACATGTGGTCAAGCGCAATAGCTACATCAATCGGATAACAAAGCTGTCCGCATGTCATAACATGGTTATCTGTTTCAGCACAGGCAACAATCACAACAGGGGCTTCGCCGACAAATGTCTGTCCTCTGGCTGCAGATGCAAGACCCTGACGCAAATCAGGATCCCGTACAATTATAAAACGCCACTCCTGCCGGTTTGATGCTGATGGAGCAAGCCTTCCCGCCTCTATGACTTTGTTAAGCTTCTCCTCCTCTACCGGCTTGTCGATGAAAGCCCGTATACTTTTTCTTGTTTTAATTGCTTCCATTACATCCATATGTCTTAACCTCCTTGTTAATCTTATTTATCCGAGGCAATATTAGGATAAAGCCTGTGTCATGTCAATTAAAAGTGAAGCCCCGAAAGGATTCGGGACAGGGCCTGCGCAACACCTTCCGGTCAACAAAAAGCAGACACAGGAAAAAACTGCTGCACACATAACATATACTTGTGCATTACAATTCACACAGAATTTCAGACACATCTGTGTATGGGGCCTGAGTTCAGCCATCACTTCAATTTGCAGCGTTTTTTCTTTTCTTTAATCTGATTTTTCATGTTATAATATTCTATTTCAGTTCCAAAGCAAAAAAATATTTAACCCTGCAATTCGTAAACAGTGATGCATGCTGATGAAAGCGACCAGTTAAGTTGGAATTCAAAAAAATAAGACAGCGGATTGTCAAGCACAGTGGCCGTGACTTTATTAACAGCTTTAAGCAACTTCAGGGCAAGCCCCATTATGTTTCCATGGGAATTGCAATTGGAGTATTTGTAAGCCTGACTCCGTCTTTTCCATTTCAAACTCCAATAGCTGTTGCCCTGGCTTTTATCCTTAAGGGCAGCAAAAGAGCTGCTGCTATCGGGGTCTGGTTAAGCAACCCCCTTACCCTGCCCTTTTGCTACCTTGCAAGCTACAAACTGGGCCAAATACTCCTTGGCACTTCATCACCTTTTGTAGCAGAAACAAAGTCGATTTCTGACATCGTAAAGCTGGGGATTGATGTTTTTTATACCATGCTGACAGGAGGAGTGCTTTTAGGTTCAGCTTCTGGAGTTGTGGCCTATTTCATTACACTCAAAGCATTTACAAAGCGTCAAACACATAACTCAACAAAATAATATGGCTGCACAGGAAATCCACAATATACTGCTTGCATCAGGGAACAGGGAAAAAGCAGCGGTGCTCCAGAGGTTTTTCAAGACAGGACCGGGTGAATATGGTGAGGGTGATGTTTTTCTTGGAATTCAGGTCCCGACTCTGAGGAAACTGTCAGTACAATACCAGAACATTTCATTAAGTGATACAGGGAGACTGCTCAAATCCTCCATTCATGAACAAAGGCTTCTTGCACTCCTGATACTTGTTCGTAAATATTCCACAGGAAACGAATCTGAGAAAAAGAAAATATATGAGCTGTACCTGAAGAGTACACAATTTATAAACAGCTGGGATCTCGTTGATGTTACAGCCGCACATATTGTAGGGGCTTTTTTAATAGACAAAAGCAGGAAACCTCTTTACAGACTGGCAAAATCGGATGTTTTGTGGGAGCGCCGGATTTCCATAATATCAACATTTCATTTTATCAAGCATAACGAGTTTTCCGAGACACTCAAGATTGCCGGAATGTTAATGTCTGACGAAGAAGACCTGATCCACAAAGCAGTTGGATGGATGCTGCGCGAGATCGGGAAGCGTCACCTGCCCGCTGAAGAGAATTTCCTGAGAAAATACTACAGGAAAATGCCACGAACAATGTTACGCTATTCAATTGAAAAATTTCCGGAATCTAAAAGACAGAGTTTTTTAAAGGGACGGGTCTGATGTAAGCCTGAACCTTAACAGTGATTGCAATATCTCCCTGTGTAAAGAACATGTTTCAAGTAGTGCTACAGCCTGTCCATCGCATTTTGTAAATGGTCAAAATAAATTTCAAGAATTTTCTCATTAAAGCCAAGCCCCTTTTCACTTCCGTTAATTTCATAGCCGTTAAGCTGGCTTTTCCATGCATTGTTATGGCTGCCAAACAGATCATTTTTCATCTGTTCACCAGCCACAAACATCAAAGGAATAAATTTAATTTTTTTTATTTCACTTCTTTTGATTTCACCAAGAGCAGATTCCCAAAACAGGACCCCGTCTGTCAGACAAACATGCACGTTTTTATTGTATTTTGCCTTTACGCACCCTGCAAACTGCATGTACATTGTCCCTGCACCGCTGTGGGTTGTTCCAGAGCCAACAAATACGGTAATGCAGTCTTCCGGATCAGGAATTCTGTCAGACATGGCATCAAGTGCCCTGTAACAGTCTATTTCGCTGCTTAAGAGCGGCATGCCTACAGATACACAAAGATGTGATTTTTCGACTTCTTTTGTTTCTTTTTCAAATTCCATACCAGGGACAATATGCAATGATTGAAAAACAATTTTTTTGTATCCCTCCTTTTTAAGCTTTTCCAGGACATGCCAGGTACTGTCACATGACATCCCTTCATGTCTGTTTTCCACCCCCTGTTCTCTGGAAGGAAAAGCCATGAAAAAATCTTCATCAGGAAAACGTTTAAGAAATTTTTCCTCAGCATAAGCACAGGTTACCGGCACTGAAGCCGGCACCCCGAATGTTGACAAAACAATTGCCCTGTCTTTCATAGTATGCCTTCCAGTTTTTACAAAACAAAATTGATGAACTCTTGGGCCATGTTAGCTGAAAACTTTCCGTCTGTCCATGCAATATCCGGGCTCACGCCAGTATTTGCCCTGAAACATCACCTGTTCTTTTTCAACTTCATATAGTCAAACAGGGACATCCCCAGCACTGTCAGCATCTGCTCAAGCTTTGAAACAGGAAAGCCCATAACATTATAGTAACATCCTGCAATGGATTCAACTATAATTGAACCAGCCCCCTGAATAGCATAGGCACCCGCCTTATCCAGCGGATTAATACGTTCCAGGTAAAGTCTTATTTGCTCATCAGTGAGTTGTCTGAATCTGACAGATGTTTTTTCATAATCAATCAGCACCCTGTTATCATATGATTCAACAAGGCAAATGCCTGTATAGACCTGGTGGGTTTTTCCCTTTAGCATGCTCAGATATTGAAAAGCTTCTTCATGTGTGGATGGTTTTCCAAGCAGCCTGCTGCCGCAGACAACCACAGTATCTGCCCCGATAACCACCGCATTTTCAAACTGACCGGCTACATCCTGAGCTTTGCCTCTGGCATTTTGCTGCACATATTCCCGGGGTGACTGTTTACCGGCACCACGGGCTTCAACGAAAGCACTTTCAGCAACGGAAAACTCAACAGCCAGGTTCCTGAGCATGCGGCTGCGTCGAGGGGACCCTGAAGCAAGAACTAATTTTTTCATAATATTTTGTCAGTTTGTTAGTCGATACAGCACACATTAATATAAAACTGCAGTTTCCAATCATTGCTATGATATTAATATTGAACATAAAGATTGTACATGATATAAAATTTCAGTAAAACACACAAGAGTTGTTTTGAAAGGTTGCTGTTCATTAAACTAAAAGAGAGGACAAAATGGCAGAACAAAGACAGGTTAAACGGAGACACTTAATATATTACTTAAAGGTCATTGAAAGAAATACGGCTAAGCCTGTTGGATTCCTGATAAATATAACAACTAAAGGTATCATGATTATGAGTGAAACGCCAATTGAAGCTGATAAAATATTTCATTTTAAAATCCAGCTGCAAACAGATTTGAGCGAACATGAATTCCTTAACTTCGATGCCAAAAGCAAATGGTGTGAAAAAAGTGTTAATTCGGATTTTTATGATACTGGATTTGAACTGATAGATGTTAACGCTGATGATTTCAGGGGAATTGAAAATGTTATTGAAGCACTGGGATTTAATGATTAGTTAAAATCAGTTAAAAAAAACATTTGCAGCAAAAATGAAAAAAAGGAAGAAGGCAGAATTGTTATTTCCCTTACATATTTCTTTGCACACAAGTACTGCAGTTGCAAAGCAAAAGACCAGTTGAAAACTAAGTCTTTACGTTTAGTTGTTCCTGCCACATCACAGCTGTGGTGGTGAGAAAGAAATGCTTGATAAACTATTATGCCCCTAATTATTGAGCTTAACCGCCTTCTTCCCTGTGATTTATAGTATAGTTAATTCTTAACAGTTTTCAAGAGCATGCTAATATTTTTTCTTGACTTCTGTTGATTTTTTTATATATATAGTATATGTTCAGTTAAGGAGTACAATATATTGTTGATAGACTTAGTGGAAACAAGTTTTAATAATTCAAAAAAAAGGGGGGTATGATGCTAAAAAGATCAAATGATTTTGCCTCAAAAGAGATCCTCAACACCCGCGAAGCTGCCACGTTATTAAATGTAACCACTCAGACAATTAAAAACTATATCTACTCCGGAAAATTAAAGGCCATAAAAACTCCCGGCGGACACCACAGAATCAGGCTGAGCGATTTAAAAGACCTGGGATTTGCTGTTGAGCAGGAAAAGACACTTGAAAATTATTCAACCCCGGAACTTCTGACTGCCTATAACAGCCTGTTAGGCACATTAGTCAGTACTGTGGAATCTCTCATAAAAGCGCTTGACACCCGTGACATAGTTTCTTCAGGCCATTCTTCAAGGGTTGCTGACATGTCATGTTCAATTGGAAAGAAAATGGGATTCACCGAACAGAAAATTCATGACTTAAAACTGAGTGCCCTTCTTCACGATGTCGGGAAAGTTGGCATAAGTGAAGTCATTCTTGGAAAGCCGGGACGGCTGACAGACCAGGAATTTTTTCTGGTAAAAAAACATCCTGAGATTGGAGGAAAAATCGTATCGGAAATAGAACACTTAAGCCCGTATGCCTCTTCTATCAGGCATCACCATGAACGATTCGACGGCAGGGGTTATCCTGATGAAATCGGTGGCACTGACATCGAATTAAACTCCCGGATAATTTCTGTAGCCGGGGCATATGATTTTCTTCGCTCTGACCTTACTTTCAGAAAGGCTTTTTCAGTCGAAGATGCGTTGCAGGAGATAAGGAGGTCATCTGGAACACAGTTTGATCCTGAGGTCGTGCAGGTTGTTGCTGATAACAGTTTGGAATTTCATTAAAGGGATGTCCCGGTTTTTTCACAGCAGGCAGGGCTGTTAAGTCCACATATGTGATAACACACGGTTCACAGCAGCCTTAAAAGTATCTGCCAATAGCCAGTGAAAAGCAGGGGCCTGTCAGATCAATGTCCATTCTGTTGCTTTTTTGAATATTGACATTGACTGGTCTCCCAAACACAGTCATCCCATCTGTCAGGTGCAGATTGGAACGCCCTTTCAGACGGTTCCATATATAAAAGGCAGAACAGGTAATAACCCACCTGTCAAGCTCAGGAGTAACATTGCCAAGATTAACATTAAACCCTGTCATCATTTTATAAGCCCATTCGCCTTTATTCCAGTTGTTTCTTATCCTGTTATAAAGCAGATTCCCCTTTCTGATTTTGAAAACAGATTCGCTTCTAAAAAATGTATAACCAATTCCAGCAGCAATAAAAGGTTCAATAATGTGGCCTGATCTGTACTCATCCCTGTAATCAGTAGTAAAAGGGTAATAATAAAAGTTTGTCCAAAACTCAATTGTGCTGTATCTCTGGCGCATCCTGATGCCCATATCAAGTGGTGTACCGTTAAATCCATTGCTTGATGAAACCAGGGAACCTGTTGATACTGACACTGCAAAATCAGTTTTAAAATATTTCGAAAGGTCTTTCCATAACACAACATCCAGAGTAAAAATGTCTATGGTATCCCAGTCCCTCAGGCTGCTTCCGGCCGTCTTGTTTACATCCTCTATCATGTGATTGGCATTAGTCAGTTTGGGGTAAGCGTTTGAGATTTGAAGTTTTATTCCATCAAAAAAAGGTATGTTGATCTTTTTTTCTCCTGCATGAATGGCCTCAGTGCTGAAACAAACAATAATGCCTGTTGCAAACAGGATCAAACTGCGTATTATGCTGGTATTAAAATGTTTTATTATCATGAGACATCTTCCCTAATTGATCTGATCCAGAACCCTGCGGATGGTCACAGCCATCTCACGCATAACCACTGGCTTCATGATCAACTCCCTGAAACCTATGGCCCTGGCCTTTTCCAGTTCAGCCGTGCTGCTGAATCCAGTACACAAAATCGCGGGCGTATCAGGCCTGATTTCCAGCAATTTTTCAACAAACTCAAAACCATTCATGTGGGGCATACTTTTGTCGGTGATAACAAGATCAAATTTTTGAGGTTCGGCCCGAAAAACAGCCAAAGCTTCAACAGGATCAGTTTTACAGACAACCTCATACCCGAATTCCTCAATCATTTCCTGGCCTACTTCAATTAATGCTTCCTCATCATCTACAAAAAGAATCCGTTCATTTCCCAATGGCATCTGTGCTTCTTTCTCGACAGCAGATGTTTCATTAATGTCAGCCTTGGGAAAAAACACATGAACCGTGGTGCCTTTTCCAACAGCGCTTTCAACTATTACCTTTCCGCCATGGCTTTTTGCAATTCCATGTACCACTGAAAGCCCCATACCTGTTCCCTCAGCCGGTCCTTTTGTGGTAAAGAAAGGATCAAAAATCCTCTCCATTACAGAAGCTTCCATTCCAGCACCTGTGTCCTTTACACTGAGATCAAGGTATGTTCCCGGAAGCAGATCAAAATTCTGCTGCTGGGATTCAGAATGAATGCAGATTTCTCCAAGGCTTATTTCCATCACACCGCCTTTTTCTCTCAAGGCATGTTCTGCATTGGTGCAAAGATTCATTAATATCTGATGAATTTGTGTTGGATCTGCAAGAACCGTGTCTGAATCAGTCATTATGTTCTCGCGGATATCAATGGTTTTTGGAAGAGTTGCAGAGATTAGTTTTAAAGCTTCTTTCACAACCCCGCCTATCTTAACCGGCCCTAATTGCTCATCACGCTGCCTGCTGAAAGTTAAAATCTGCTTTATTACCTCTTTTGCCCTCCCCCCTGCTTTAAGAATCTGTTCAAAACTGTACTTTATTTTTTCTTTATTCATATCCTTCTTATATAATCCTATCTCTGAATAGGAGATAATGGCTGTAAGAATATTATTAAAGTCATGTGCAATCCCTCCTGCCAGTGTGCCTATGGCCTGCATTTTCTGGGCCTGTAACAGTTCCTGCTGCATCAGTTTTCGCTCTTCCATTTCACGCCTCAACTCTTCATTGGCTTTAACCAGCTGGGTTGTGCGCTTCTCGACCCGTTGTTCCAGCTTACGGTTCACAGCATTTACTTTTTCCTTTTCTATTTCAAGAAGGTGGGCCATGAAAAAATCTTTCCTTGCATAATACTCCATTGAATAGCAGGCAAACATGCCAATTATATTGGCACTGATGAAGAAAAAATTATTGTTTACCAAAACAGGAACAGGGGTCTGCCCTATTCCTATGGCCGCAATTTCATAAAAAACCACTATTGTCCAGCCTGCAAATGCTGCCCATACAAACCGCAGTCTGACAAAGCAGTACCCGTACATGAACACCAGAATCAAGCCTGCATAGTAGGAAAAACTTGCTGGAGGTGGTGCAATTACAACCATCGCGATAATGCCAAAGCCGGTCCATATCATTGACACGGAAACAGAAACCTGCATGTGTTTTTTGAAAACAGGGAAAAATGAGATGATTAGAATTACAATAAGTCCGGGGCAGATAAAGCCGAAGCGTATCCCCCACAGCGCTTTCTTTATTTCCGGAACCAATACCACATCAAGTATTCCGAACAGTGCAAAGAATACAATCGCGAGAAAAACAGAGATTTTTACCTGCTGCAGGGATTTTTCAAAGTAGTCCTCTATAAATATTTTTTCAAGATATGCAGGAAATGACAGCGTAAGTGCATTTAACCCCATTTCGCGCATTCCAGGAGAGTCAGATAATTTAACGGAATCCTTTTGCTTTTTTGTCACATCTTTCGCGTTCATTTCCTGCCTTCGCGGATCACAATAAATCATCCAGCATAAAAAAACAGACCTCTGTAGAGAGAGGTACAAAACTCTTTGTCAGAAGCTCTAAAAACCAAAAAAATAAAGTAATATTATCGGATTCGCTGCTTAATACTTGAATTGTATTTTGTTTTTACGGTGGGACTGAGTTTGGCTGTAAGCAATCCTGAAGCAGATCTGTTTATAAAGATAAAGAACTTGTATATGCAAAACAAAGTCCCTCCGGCAGTTTATCCCGGAGGGACTTTGCAAACTATCTGTTTTTGGTTATCTCAGCAAAAAATATTACTCCTGAACTTTCCCTTTCAATGCTAACAGAAATATTTTCTCTGCCCATAGCAGCATTAATAAGCCCTGTAAATTCTTCCTCGTTTCTTGGGACAAAACACCAGTCTCCATACCAGTTCAGGGAAACGGGCTTATGTCTTTCCCTGTCTTTATATGCTATTACAAGCTTGCCACCTGGTTTTAACTTTTTATAACAGTTCTTAAATATCTTATCCAGCATCCGGTCCTGCAGATAATCTGCAATTCCTATACTGTAAACCATGTCAAGGCTGTTGTCTGCACCAATTTCAAGGGATTCCAGCCTTAAAATATTGCCCTGAATCAGATTAATATCTATGTTTCCAGTATCAATTTCTGATATCTTTTTATGCGCGTATTCTATAGCCACCTCATCCTGGTCAATGCACATAAGGTTTACTTTACCTTTATATTTTATAGGGCGGTCAAACATTTCCCTTATGTCTCTGCAGGCCCCTGATGCAAGGTTTAAAATATTCAGCTTGTCTTCTGTGCTGTTGTTAATAAAATCATATAGAATTTCCTTCATTTTATCCTTTCTCAAACGAATAGCAATTGAGTAAGGAACATCCAGACCATACCGGTCAATATATTTCCCAATGCCCTCAGACACTTCGTCATCGTTATATACAATCTCCAGCATCATGTAATCTCCCGGATAACCCCGCGGCTTTTCAAATCCCCTCCTGAAAACTGTGGATTGATAAATGAATTGACCTATTAAAAATCTTACCCTCTGCTTAACAGCCTTGGTCAGGCTCGCATCATTTACAGACAGCTCCAGCCTGTCTCCGGCAGCTGCCAGTTTATCTAATGTTTCCCTACACTTCTCATTAATTTCCCTGTCATCCTCATTAGTTGCAACCATTTTGTCAATTACAATAAAGCTTTCAAGTGCCATCTTTAAATCAATCAGGAAAAAACCTCTTATCTCCTGTTTTATCTGCAAATCATCTGTTTTTTTTACTACGCTTGCAGCATGTGCCATTAGCAGGGTCTCATCTAATAAAAATCTCCTTCTTAAGTCGGTTTTTTCATCGCTGTCTAAATCTAAAAATTTTAATCCGTAAATCCCGTGACTGTTAATGTTTTCAGACCATTTCATTACACAATTTATTTTTTTATCAAGCATAATAGGGACTGCCAGTTTAAAGCTCTGCCATTCTTTTTTTTCAATGCCTTTAATCTCCACACAAGCCCCTGATTCACTGATGTCCTTTACAATACCTGATACTCTTACATCTCCTTCAGTTAACAAAGCAAGGGCATTCGCCCCTACCCTGAACGACCCCCTCCTGTCAAAATTTCTTCTCTGTCTTGTTCTGATAAATGCATTGTTTCTTCTATCTTCCAGTTTTGTAATTGTCTCTTTTTTTGCCAGTTGTTGCGGCATGGTCTTACCTCCTCAACTTAGTAGAAAGGTGTAAAATTTATCTGGTTTTGTTGCTTGATCATTCCTGTTTTGTACAAAAATGCAAAGATTATGCCTTAAGTACACTTGTTAAAAAACAGTCCGGGAGAAAAACCTGTTATAAAGCTTTTCAGCGCCTGTAGTTACTTGATTTTGCTTTTAAAATATCACTAAAACACTGGTGATGGACAGCGTATAAAACTTCCTTGCAATCCGGAAAAGGGGTTTGCAGGTAATAAAAATTCAGTTTATAGCGCCAAAATTTTGACAGCTCATGAGTAAAAAAATCTTGACAACAATAAACCAGGTCTCAGACTGGAATTCCAATTTAACAGTGGCATATGCGGATTAAGCAGGGTATATTCAGTGACTGTGTTTCATGTGATTGTCTTAAGTTATTGTTAATGAAATGCTGCAGGTCATACAGGACACAATGGATGAATGGAGTGCGGTAAGCAGCGCGGGTCAAAATTTCAATTCTTTTCCGGTGGCTCCACCAGCAGCAATAAATTCGGCAGACGCGACAGAATCAACGCAATTGATTTCGGATACCTGAGCCCCGGGACTCTGGGACTGTAGAAAGTGGTGGTACAACAGCTCCCGTAACACAATAGAAACCGACATTACAGTACCAGGCCAGCATCAATGCGGGCTTAAATTTACAATTTTTACAATTCTACCAAAACTTTTACACTCTTTCCATAGTCAATTCATACATCTGCTCTATATTTGTCTATAAAGTAACGCTGCAGGAAGACAACCATTCAAAATATGCCTGAGAAGCGGCTTAAATATTCAAAACCGGATAACAGGGAGAAACAAAAAATGAAAGTTATAACAAAGAAAATACTAATCACGGTTATTGCCATAGTTGTTACAGTAACACTAACATATGCAGGAATACGTAATGAGAAACGCGGGTCAGTACAAAATTCATATGATCAGCTTGTGTTTGACCAGCTTTCTCTGGGGTACAAAGACATTCCTGCTATGTTCTAACTCAGAATTAGCAGTAGAAACATGATACTGAAAATTTCTGATTTAAATTTTTCCTCCTTTTTTATTTTCCCTTGCCACCTGACAGATAATCTGTTCGGGTGGTAAAGGGAAAACAGATAATCTCCAGGCTTTTACTCTTCTCTTTTACACCATCAAACATAGAATCTTTGCAGCTTTGTAAAAAGCTAATTCATACCCCTGAAATCGGGACATCCTGCAGCCATTGATTATTTTCTTGATTATGACTATAAAAATGGTTACAAATAACTCAACAGCTAACGTATTGATGTGCCTTGATTTCCACCGGATTTCAATGACCGGCAAGGCTTTGTTGATTTTTTTCTGCCGCCATACTGTAAGTGTTCAGGGGGCGCAATCCTGGGGTTAACTGCAAAAAGCATGAAAACAAAAAACCCTTTCAGGCAACTGATACCATCGGCAATCATCCTTTTAGTCGTGGCTGTTATTGGAACAGCAGGGTATATGCTGTTTGAAAGATGGCCTTTTCTTGACGCTATCTACATGGTTATTATAACCCTGTTTACAGTAGGGTTTCAGGAGACACACGAGCTTTCTACTCCGGGCAGACTGTTAACAATGTTCATAATTATAGGTGGAGTCGGAACAGCCATATTTGCTGCCGGACAGTTGATGGAAATAATTATTGAAGGTGAAATCCTTGGGTACAGGAGAAAGAAAAAAATGAACAGGAAGATTAGGGAAATGAAGAGCCATTTTATAATTTGTGGCCTGGGCAGAACCGGACATCAGGTGGCAAAAGAGTTTGATGCTGCAAATGTTGAATATGTGGTAGTAGACAGAAAACCTGAAACTGCAGCTGAATTTGAACAAAAGGGTGTTCCTTACATCATTGGTGACATTATTTCGGATGAAAGTCTGGAAAAGGCTGGAATAAAATCAGCAAAAGGACTTATAACTACTGCTGATTCAGATGTGGCCAATGTCTATGTCATTCTCTCAGCTCGAGCTTTAAACCCTGATCTATACATTATTGCCCGTGCAGGTGAAAGGGATACAGAAAAAAAACTGAAAATGGCTGGTGCAAACAGGATTATTTCACCTTACTATATTTCAGGAAAAAGAATGGCTGCATGGGCGATTAAGCCGATAACAACCGATTTTTTAGACAAGGTAATTCATGGAACAACTCTTGAGGAATCAAACCTGCAGGAAATTGTTGTAAGTGACCACTCTTCCCTGATAGGCAAAACACTGCATGAAGCGGAAATAAGACAAAAGTCAGGTGCCCTGGTGCTTGCTATTCGAAAGGATGACAAGTCTTTTACTCTGCAGCCCCATGCCAGCTCAAAGATCGAAAAGGGTGATATTTTCATAGCTATCGGCAACCAGGAACAATTAGTTCTTCTGGAAAAAATGCTGAATTGAGATCCCACCCCAATGCACAGGGGTGTATTCATAAGCCCTCTAAAAAGGACTGAAGATAAAACAAAAGAACTTACAAATCTCCTGAATAGTAAACAGGATTGTTTAACAGCAACTGCGGTTTCATAAAACATTCTACACCAGCCCGGGATCCCGTCTTTAACAGCAGAGGGCCAATGTTTTTAACTCGCAAGGAGACAATAAAGTGTTTAGGGGAAATCTTTTATCAGCTGTTTTTTTTCTCTTTTTATTAAATCTTTTTCCTCTGTTTCCGGCATCCGAACTGTCTTTTGATAACAGCACTGGAAAATCTGACAAACTCTGGTATGCAGTAACTTTTATGAGTTTGAAAACCGGAAATTCGATCGGTCCTTTTCAGTTTCAGTTGCATAAAAACGGGTTTTTTGAGATAGCCATGGAAAAAGAGCATTTGTCAGATTTAAAGGGAACCTACCATATCAACAGGGCAATATTTGATGCAACTGCAAAATTCAGGATCAAAAGAAAAAAGAGGTGTAAGTACTCACTGTCATTTAAAGGAATTGCAATATATGATATGTACTATACAGGAATTGCCAGGCTCACAGAATATATCGAAGGAAACAAATTGACACAGGAGTTGCCATTCCTGTTTTTTGCCACAAGAAAAACCAGTGATAAAACCGGCAAAAAAATAGATTTCTTTTAGGGCGCCATGCAGACAAAACCCTTTATTTTAGGGATTGCAGGGGGGGAATTTTTGAAACATTAAAAAATGTGGTAAAAAAAAGCAAAAATTAACTTGACTAATTGATAATAATAATTATTATTACTTGAATCAGGGTCTGTTTTTTGTGAAAAAATAAAAACTTTTGACATAACCACTTAATATGAAAGGAGTAAGCAATGGATTTTAAAGGCAGTAAAACCATGTGTAACTTGATGAATTCTTTTGCAGGTGAATCACAGGCACGTAACAGGTATACCTTTTTTGCCAGTACTGCAAAAAAGGAGGGCTATGAACAGATAGCTTCAATTTTCCTTGACACTGCTGATAATGAGGGGGTGCATGCCAAAACATTTTTCAGACATCTTGCTGATAATTTAGGTGAAGCTGAAGTGGATGTCAATGCATCCTACCCTGTAGTTTTTGCTGATACTCTCAGTCACCTGAAGGCTTCAATTGCTGGCGAGAATGAGGAGTGGACAAAGCTTTATCCCGAGGCTGCAAAAACAGCAGATGAAGAGGGGTTCCCGGGCATAGCAGAGAGCTTCCGGCAGATAGCAGAGGCTGAAAAAGAGCATGAAAACCGTTATCAATCTTTGAGAGAGAATATCGAAAACAAAACAGTATTCAAAAAGGACAAAACCGTAAAATGGAGGTGCCGCAAATGTGGCAGAGTTATTGAAGCACCTGGTGCACCTGAAAAATGCCCTGCGTGTAATCATCCAAAAGCATACTTTGAAATAATGGCAGAAAATTTTTAAAACACTAAACATAGTTTTTAGGAGACAAACCATGACACAGCAAAACGAGGTTTACAAATGCGACAAGTGTGGCAACATAGCAGGCATCATACATGCTGCGGCAGGAAATTTGATCTGCTGTGGACAGGAGATGAACCAGCAGATAGAAAACAGTGTTGATGCAGCAAAAGAAAAGCATGTACCTGTTGTTGAAAAAAACGGTGCTAACGTAACTGTAAAAGTTGGCAGTGTTTCACACCCCATGGAGGAAAACCACTATATTGAAGTTATTGGAGTTTTAACTGACAGTAAGCTCTATCGTGAATATCTTAAGCCCGGTGGAAAGCCTGAGGCAAGCTTTGTTATTGATGGCAATATAAAGAGTGTCCGCGCTTACTGTAACGTTCATGGAATGTGGAAAAATGATTAAAAAAGCTTGGTGATCCCGTAAAAAGCCGGGAAACAGACGACAGAGTAAAAAGCTCCGGGCACATGGTTCGCAGAGCCCTTAGTTGTTATTACTTCGTCCCTGCCGGATCCGGAAGGTTACAGCGAAGCAGAAGGACTTTTGACAAAGTCGCCAATATTAGTGTAGCAAACAATGAAACATGGCAAACCGAGAATAACCCACCAGCGTGAAGTTATTCTTGAAGAATTAAAGTCCGTAAGAACACATCCAAGCGCTGATGAGCTTTACGACCAGGTAAGGCAGAGGTTGCCAAGGATCAGCCTGGCAACAGTTTATCGAAATTTAGAATTTCTGACTGACCAGGGGCTGGTACAGAAGATTGAAGTAGGAGGAAGGCAAAAGAGATTTGACGGCAACCCTGAAGAGCATTATCATATCAGGTGCCTTGACTGTGGCAAGGTTGACGATGTTGACCTGGACCGGATACAAAGCCTGGACAAAAGTATCAGCAGAACATGCGGATACAAAGTGATTGGACACAGACTTGAGTTCATGGGAATATGCCCTGAATGCAGTAAATAATGAATTATTTCAGCAAAGTTTAAGGAGGTTAAAATGGTAAAACGCTTTTTTATTACATTAACATGTCTGACCTGTTTTCTGTTTTTCAGCTTCATGCTTTATGCAGGTGAGGCTGAAAATAAAAAACACCCTTTTTTCCCGTCGCTCATTAATACCGACACAGGAAAGGCAGTAAAATCCAGCGATTTTGAGTCTTCGCTCGTCTGTTCAGGTTGTCATACAGAGATTTACAAACAGTGGAAAGGCTCTATGCACTCTAATGCTTTTGTTGACCCTGTATTTACAGCTCTCTGGAAACTGGGTGCAAAGGAAACTGACGGGTTGACTGACAACCTTTGTGGTGGCTGCCACGCAGGAGTTGGTGTTGTATCAAATGACCTGACTTTTAAAAATGGTGAATTTCAAACCAGCGACATTGCAAAAGAAGGTGTTCACTGTGACCTGTGTCACACGATTAAAGAAAGTTCATCCCATAAAACCCCGACCAATGAGCCGCAAAATGCCTCGATTGTCCTTGCTCCGGGTAACGTGAAAAGGGGGCCATACAAGGACTCAGAGTCGCCCCACCATGAAACAGCATATTCCGAGCTGCACACAAAATCTGAATTCTGTGCAAACTGTCATCAGGTTTTTCACCCAATTAACAACTTTCATATTGAGAGAACCTACGACGAATGGAAGTATTCTGTTTACGCACAGAAAGGTATTCAATGCCAGGATTGTCACATGATGCCTGTTGAAAAGGCCATTGAGGCTGCGAAAACCCTCAAAAGGCCCAAAAACCCCGGCAAACCCTGCATCAATGGTCCTGACCGGGACAACATGTTTACGCACGAATTTGTTGGTGCAAACTTTACTGTCCCTGCCCTTCTGGGCTCTGAAAAACATGCCGGAATCGCTGAAGCACGCCTTAAAAGCGCTGCTGAGCTGAAACTTATGGCTCCTCAATCATCTAAACCAGGCGGTATGGTCACCGTAAATGTTAAGGTAACCAACATAGGAGCAGGGCACAACCTGCCCACAAGCCTGACCGAGGTAAGGCAGATGTGGTTAGATGTCAGGGTGACAGACAAAAATGGAAAAAATATTTTCAGTTCAGGCGCTCTTGATGCCCAGGGAAACATAGAAAAAGATTCCAGGATATTTAATGCATATTCTGTGGACAAGGACGGAAAACACACTGTCAAGCCCTGGGAGATGACCAGGTTCGAATACAACAGGACCATTCCCCCCAAGGGCTCAGCTATTGAAAACTATTCATTCCTGGTGCCAAAAAACACAAAAGGACATCTTGACGTGAAAGCTGTTTTGCGCTATCGCTCATACCCCCAGTCAGTAGCAAATTTTCTCTTAGGCAAAGACGCGCCAGTCCTTCCAGTTGTTGATATGGCTGCAAAAAGTTTAAAGATTAATATTAATCTTGATTGAGCTGAACATTGAAATGAACATAACTGCCATATACGGTAGCCCGAGAAAAAACGGCAACACGGATCTGCTGTTGAAAGCATTCCTCCGCGGCATTAAAGAGCACGATGTAAATGTAAATGAGATATTCATCAGGGATCTTGAGTTTTCACCCTGCATCGAATGCGGTGGATGTGACAACACTGGAAAATGTGTTCTCAAAGACGACATGCAAAGTGTTTATTCGCTTTTAACTGAATCTGATATGGTCGTATTCTCCGCCCCGGTTTTTTTCTATGGGCTTAATGCCTGTGCAAAAGCAATGGTTGACAGGTGCCAGTGTTTCTGGGTAAAAAAATACCTGCTTAACAAAAAACCCGGCGATGTGAGGGGGGAGAAGGGCAAAGGTGTTTTTCTCTCCGTAAGCGGTTCCAAAGGTAAAAAAAATTTTGATGGAATTTTTCTAACAGTCCGTTACTTTTTTGACGTGTTGAATATTGACTTTACCCGCTATCTTGTATACAGGAATATCGATTCAAAGGGGGCTGTTTTAAAACATCCTGAAATCATTGAAGAGGCCTGCAGTCTGGGCAGGACAATAATAGAGCAAAGCTGATCTGTTACTGTCAATCCTGTTGTTATAATAATTAATATATGTGATTTGCATCGCAAATTTCATATATTAATCTTTAGACAGGTTTTCTGAAAACACAATTTTTCAATTAATGGGGTGTAACCATGGCACAGTATATAATAATTGGAAACAGCGCAGCAGCAAACTCTGCTGCTGAAAGTATCAGAAAGGCTGATGCTCAAAGCAGCATTATGATGTTCTCAAAAGAAAAAATTCCCTTCTATTATGTTCCTGCTCTTCCCGAATACCTGACAGGTGAACGTGAGATTAAGGAAATAACCATACATAATGATCAATGGTACCTTGACAACAACATAGAGCTTTACTTAAGCACTGAAATAATCGAAATTGATCCTTCTTCTAAAAGAATAAAAACAAACAGCAACCACAGTTTCAGCTATGACAAGCTGCTGCTGGCAACCGGTGGATACTCATTTGTGCCTCCTATCAGGGGCTCGGACATTGAAGGTGTTTTCTCTCTGCGCACAATTGCAGATGCAGACGAAATCATTAAAAAAGCTTCTGTTTCAAAAGAACTTGTCCTTATAGGAGGTGGCCTGCTTGGCCTTGAGGCTGGCAATGGCCTGAGAAAGGCGGGTTTAAAAGTAACTGTGGTGGAATTTTTTCCAAGACTTCTCCCGCGCCAAATGGATGTTGATGGAGCAGCTATTCTCCAGAAACAGATGGAGGAGATGGGCTTTTCATTTTATCTGGGGGCTGGAACAAAAGAGATCGCAAGTGACAACGGAAAACTGACAGTGAATCTTGAAAGTGGTGACAGGATCGCCACAGACATGGTGCTCATTTCTGCTGGTGTCCGTCCTGAGACAACACTTGCAAAAGCCCTGAATCTTGACATTGACAAAGGAGTCAGGGTGGATGACAGCCTGGAGACCGGGATCAGGGATATTTATGCTGCCGGAGACCTTATTGAGCACAGAGGCTGTTTTTACGGAACCTGGACCGCATCAATGGAACAGGGCAGAATTGCCGGAAGCAATATGGCTGGAAAGGATGAAAGCTACAAAGGTACAGTCCTTTCAAACACTCTTAAAGTGGTTGGCATAAACATGGTGGCAGCTGGTGACATTGACCCTGACGGAAACCTGGAATCAATAATTTTTAAGGACGAAAACAGCAGGACATACAGGAAACTTGTCCTGAAGAATGATATTATTGAGGGAGCAACTCTTTTTGGAGATATACACGGCAGTAACGAAATCCTGAATGCGATAAAAACTAAAAAGACCATCACTGCACTGAAGGACGATCTTTACAGGAAAGACTTTGATTTTTCCAGGCTCAGCTGAAAAGAGTTCTGCATCTCGAACAGCACATAATTTAAATACACCTTTATCACTTTTGGGATACAGTCTTACAACATTTTAATCTTGAGGAACAATACAGAACAACTATGAAAGAAAATTACAAAAACTCTGACTTGTCAGCTCTAAAAGAAAATACCATAAAATATTTAAAAGACCACAGGCAGTGTGTCATTGCAACATCAGTTGATAATCAGCCTTTTGCTGCAAAGGTTTATTGTTATCTGCTGGAAAAGTATGAACTGGTTTTCTCAACATTTCCAAATTCAAACAAATATAAAAATTTAATTAAAAACCCGAACATAGCAATTGAAATTGATGATGGAAGCCCTGGAAACTGCATGCACTATCAGGGAAAAGCTGAGTTGGTAAAATCACAGGCAGATATAAAAAAAATAAAAACCCACATTTTAGCTCTGGATGCTCCTTTCCGTAAATTCATGGAACGACCTGACCTTCAATTCTTTAAAATCAGGCCAGCTGCAATCTATTACACTGATTACAAAAAAAAATTGTTCCACAGGGATATCCTGTTATTTGACAGTGACATGAATGTTACTGAAGTTAGAAACGAAAAAATTTTTTAATTAACCTGAACCGGTTCAACAAGAAAGGAGAATGAAACATGAAAAAATGGAAATGCACAGTCTGCGGATATATTCATGAGGGAGACAGCCCGCCTGATTCCTGCCCCCTGTGCGGCGCGGGAAAAGACAGTTTTGAAGAGGTTGAAGAGTAAAAGACTTTTCCTTCTTTTTAATCATAATTAAAGCTATGAAAAGTTCTGGGGAATTTTGCTGGGTCAAATCCACCCCGATTACATCAGGATAAACCACAACATGAATACAGCATTATCGAACAGTAATCTCTTCCCTGGGAAGATACCCGTCCCGACAAAATCGGGGCGGGCATATCAACTTTTTACTGATTCATCAACGTTGCTTGTGAAATCACTAATCCTCTTGCTTTGCTGACGAAACCTTGTGTTGACTCTTTGGCATTGAAGCACTACCGTAAGCCTTTGTTCTAAAAATTGAAATAATTCCTAAAACATTAGTGTACTCATAATCTATATAATCAACCATTGTAAGGTTGCCATTACGCGCTGCTGTGTCAACACTACAGTCCCCAAAAGAAAACAAGCTTAGAATACAAGTGCATTGTGCTTCGCCAGTTTTAAATCCAATACTCTTGTTCAAGTCTCCGCTGTATGGTGAAGAGATTGCTGTGAAAACACCGACAGGTGGAACAACAGGTGCTTTCGGACTTTTCAGTATGCTACAACCTATCAAAAGTAATAGAAAGGTCAAAAAAGACAAATAAAAACAAATTATCATAATGTTTTTCATGAATTACTCCATAATTAGCAATTCCTGTTGATTTACAACTCAGGTGAATTATCATTTTTCTCATCGGCATAACCGTAAATATTCACCTTGAATTCAGCATAAATGTTAAGAATATTTAAAAATTCACAATCCGCATATGCCACCTTGTTTATTCCTGCTTTATTAGCAATCATCGGAATGTTTATATCTCCCCATGCAAAATTCATCCAGGTTAACAAAAAATCCTGAAAATATTGGGTCTTTTTATACGATGTTTTAAGGAGCTTTGCGTTAGTCGGAGTATGGTCAAAATTTACTGTAAGGGGTGCTTTTATAGAAGTAAAAAAAATCCCCTGCGGTGGCTTAACCTCGGATTGATAAGTTGCACATCCACTGCAAACAAGCATAATAAAAGCTGTTAAGAACATAAAATAGATTAATTTTTTCATTCTTATTCCCCATACACTATAACTTGAAATTGTTGGAAAAATCCAAGGATATTGGTATATTGATAATCAGCGTGATTGATGGTCTTTATGTTGCCATTTCGTGCAGCTTTTGCAATACTGCAATCACCAAAAGCAAAGAGCCATAAAACACAAAGGCTTGAGGCTTCCCCCTGTTTTTCAGACATTTTTGTTTTATTAACATTGACATCAAGGGGGGCTTTAACATTTTCAAAAGCCAGTCCCATTGGTGGAACTGTAGGAGCTACATAAGCCGCACAACCAGTAAACAAGAATGTCCCAAGTAGCACAATAAAAAGAGCCTTTTTCATTATTAATCCTCCTTTTTTAAGTTATTTAGTTCTAACTAAAAAAATTAATTTTATTTTCAACTGCTCTGGAATGGTTTGAAAAAGATAAAAATTTATGTCTATTTTCTAATTTCATACCAATTAATAAATGTCAAGAACTTTTTAGTTTTTTTATAATCCAACTTTTGGGTAATTTTCTTTATCTAATTTAATATATAGGGCTGATTGTCTGCAAAACTATTTTCTTCATATTTACTGACTGACGCCAATCATTTTTTCCTTCGAGAGTTTATTTAATGTGCAATAAAACTTTGCAGATTCGTGGTGACTTTAGAAGGCAGAAATAGTATATCATGCTATATTGTGGGTTTAATCTTCAAAGGTGTGGTGAATTTTGCAACCAGATCATAGATCAAATACATTATCAATCAGATTTGATTGATAATGACAGGGTCAAAAAATTGGCCAGTCTTTTCATATGAATTTAAAATTTTCCCGACAACTTTTTTCCAAATGTCCGTCTAACAAATTAAAGGCTTTAAGAAAGCAATTAAAATAGAAAATTTTGACTCGGTTTCCGACTAAGGGGTAAATTACAGCAGTGATGAAGATAGCAATTGCTAAAAAAGTCTATGTTTGTTAATATTTATGTCAATTCTAATCAAGAAAGGAAGGTTGAAAATGTAGCGGAATCAAGGAGTTAGAGTTGAGGCATTAGCAATTGCCATGATATTTACGACCATGGCGGTTTTTATGCCTTGTCATGCTTCAGCTGGCCCTGTACCTGACACCGACCAGACCACGTCCTACACTAACACCTTTGGAGAGGATTCCGATTATACAATCGACCCGCCTTCCTTCACCAAGCTCGATGAAAACGGTAATGACCTTCCCGATACAGCAGAATCCTGGGCCTTGGTGCGCGACAATGTGACTGAATTGATATGGGAATTGAAGAATTCTAAAGACGGCACTAAAGATTATTCAAACCCCCATGATGCCAACAACGTATACACCTGGTATGACAGCAACCCTGCCACAAACGGCGGCAATGCCAGCACTCCAGGGGACGGCACTGACACTAAGGATTTTATTAATCAGCTAAATTCAGGGAATTTTGGCGGATTCTCTGACTGGCGGCTGCCGAATATTAAGGAACTGCAATATGTTGTAGATTATGGCAACATCTACAATCCGTCAATAGACACTGGCTATTTCCCAAACACGATTTCGGATTTCGCGTCCCTACTGGTCTTCTACTTCCCATGTTAACGCGTCAGGCGCTTGGGAGAGTTAATGAAGTTTTGTACTCTTCATTAACTTCTATAATCATTAGACGGACAATAAAGAAAAAATTGCTGAAAATTAAATATTAATTATTTGATAAAAAGAGAAGGGTATATCAAATGCTGCAATGTTGGATGTCATCCTTTGATGCAGACAAGTTATCATTTTTGCCGGGCTCAATTAACAGCTATTATCCCTTGCTGTTGTAGTAAATTGCTGTCATCCCAAGAAAAGTAATTATAAGTGGCAACACTGTGGCCAAAGCGTATGAAACACCACATCCTATGCTTAGAATGAGGAGATAAACTGTTGATTTCATTTACTGCCTAACCTTAGGTGGTTTGCATTTACTAACTTTGGCCTTTCCGTCTTCTTCGGTCAGCAGGCTCAGCTTGTTGCGGGCAATCACAAGACCCATTCGAACATGTTGCTGAATATAGTAACTTATTCCCTTTTCGACCATTAATGGGAATTTGTCAGTATTCTCAGATTTGCCAACCAATAACATCCGACCTGGTTCACGTTCCCAACAGAGGTATCCATTTGGTCCAGTCTTTCCTATGAGTTTTTCACCGTCGTTGATTTTCATAGAAATAAACCCACCAAAAGTTGTAGGCCGGACAACATAAATTCTTGCCTTGTCAGGGTCTTCTATTTGTTTCATTTGGTCAGGAAAGGGCACAAATTGAATTGTAGGCGCACATCCCACGATGATCGTTGCAACCGTGACAACCATGGCTAACTTACTAAATATTCTCATCTGTTCAGGTTCCCTCCTTCAATTAATATGACTTATTGTAAAGCCCCCAAGATTACTTGTTTGGATCTTACCGTTAAATAATATTTTTATTGTGGTTTGCTTGACCCTGCTTATCGATTTCCTTCTACTTTTATTAGACGGACATTAAACCGGAATTTGCAAAAAAACATGATTAACCGCAGACGGACACGGACTATTGCAGACAAACATACCCACTCCCGTTTGCATCGAAAATTTCTAACGGTGTTTTTATGATTTTGTTTGAGCATCATTTCTATGCACATTGCTCATCCTGAAATAGATACATTCCAGTAATTGGATTGTTTCCATTATGACAGGGTTGCTTTTATTGCTTCAAGCTCAGGCTCAATTAGTTGGCAGATGTTTCCATCAGTCTGATTATCTTCCAAAATGTGTTTAATCCGTTTCAGGGCTTTTTTAACAATCGCAATTTCAAATTCTTCTCCAGCGTCAACCTGTCGAACAAATTCTTTTTCCATCATATCCGGAATTTCGTTCTGCTGCTTCCAGAATGAAGAGGGCACAACATAACCGGACTGACACACGGACTGAAGAAGAATGCACCATCGCCCGAGATAAAAGTAGGGAGCCCATTGAGTGGTGTCCCATTCTTCTACACCTTTATGGACTTTGCCTTTTATTTCTGCAAGCTCACTTCTCCCGCCCCTGAAACCTGCTGCAAAAGCAAGGGAAGCAGTTGATTCAGGCTTTGAGAATTGACCGCGGGTCGTTTCCTTTTCCCAGGGCAGTTTGGGAATTTTGCCCGGTTCAATATTTTTCAGGTTCATTTCACCCTTAAGAGCTGTTTCATATGACAGAGCGAGCATATTTGCCATTTCAGGACTGTACAGAAATGTACGCCACATCACAAGCATAAGGCAGGCCGCAACAGCAAGAGCAAAGCCTGAAGACCAGTACATCCTCTTTTTTACGACTTGAAAAACAGGTGTGGATTTTACCGGTTCTTCCTGTCTGATGGATGAAATATCCAGCCACTGTCGGTAGCAGGAAGAACATGCGTCCAAATGTTCAAGAATGACCTTGCGCTCTTTACGCCTCAGGCGCCCATCTACAAAGGCAGCAAGTTTCTCATCAAGTGGGCACTCTTCTGCCGGGGTAGGCTCTGTTACTCCAAGTCCGATGAGAACTTTTGTTTTGTCATCAAGTGTTGTCATGTTTTCTTCAGGCTGCCTTCCGGAATTATTCTCATTGTCTTTTTTTGTTGCCATTTTATATAAACAGTTTAATTAATGGTTCATAAAAAAGCTGAACGCTGACGGCTGAAAGCTGAGTCCTATTTTAATAGACGGACATTTGAAATTTATTTTTACGAGTTTTAAATATCTGAAAGCATGCTTTTTAGTTCATCCTCCAGTCCTGATGCCTTTATTGCCTTGCCCATATGCTCAAGCAATTTCTTGTGCCTTCTATGTATCTGATTTTGTTTTAAGTTCAGTTTTTCTCCTGCTGTCTTCACCTTAAGTCCGTCCTGATAAATCATCTTCAAAAAAAGTCGGTCCTCTGCAGAAAGGTTTAGCTTAGAGCGAAAATTATGGAAAGCTGTTGCAAGTTTATTGTCATTCTCCTGCCCATCATCTGTGTTTTGACTATCACTGTTAAAGAAAGGAAAAACTGCGTTTTGCAAAGCAATATATCTGAGAGCAGATTTAAATTGTTCCGGCACAGTGTTTGTTCCTGTTCTCAGTGCGGATCCCGCGTTTTTTAGATCATCAGGGTCTGTTGCATACTCTTTTCCTTTTCTATATTTGCCGCAGTCAGGAACTTTAGCTAAAATAATTTCTATAGCTTCCCTGACAGCTTCAGGGTCCCTGTCATCAGGAGCTCCGATTGTCATGGAGAATTCCACGTCTTTTTTAGACATTCGTTCACTACAAAGTCGTTTATGCACTTCTTCCCACAGAGCCCCCATTTTTTTTACCCACTCAGGCGGACGGAACTTTCCATGCTTATGATCGGAATAGTCTAAGATCAGATTTGATACAACTTTCGTTAAGTATGTGGTAAAAGATGCGTTTCCCTTGTATTCGCGAACCCGTCGCCAGTTATCATTTTCAAGGCGCTCCATTACAAAGACAAAAGCCTCGTCAGCTGTAGCAGAGTCGGAAAATCGTTTTTGGACCATCCTGTTTATTAAATCATAATGATCCAGTATCTTTTTTTTGTAGAATTCTGTGCCTTCAGTTGCCAAAAGTTTCCCAAAATTATTTTTAATTAATTATTATAGCAGGAGTTGTAAAAAGTGGTAAAATATAAAGATATTATATAGCAAACAGGGAATAAAAAACAAGCTGTATAATGCTGCATTTACATCCTCATAAATTTTTTGCAAATTTTTTTAAACTATCCGTCTAATTAATAGGGATGTTTTTAAAATATTATCTGTTTTTGTTGTCAAGCATTTAATGTAATAACTTTTTTAAATCCCTGTTTTAATTCTTTTATGGATTAATATGATATAATAAGGTTGTTTCCTTTTGGGGGAAAACTATAAATTGAATTCTAATTGTCAAAAATTGATAATGAAGTTTAACTGTTACATGTTACTTTTTTTTCTGTTAATTATTTCCTTTTGGGGCTGTAGCATACGGCACAGTAGTACTATTACCGGAAAACAACTTCCTGCAGAAAGAAATGAAACGAAGAACCCAAAGCAGAGTCAGTCTGTCCAATCAGAAAAATCCCACAGGGAAGCGCTTGTTTTAAAAGAAACAGCTTTAGGCGCTGAACATCCTGAAGTTACTGTTGTGCTTAATAACTTTGCAGGTTTTTTGTATGAGCAGGGTGAATATGAACGGGCAAAGTCCTTGTATGACCGCGCTCTTTCCATTGATGAAAAAGCCTTTGGCCCCGAGCACCCTGAAGTGGCAAAAGACCTGAATAATATTGCAGGGCTCTGTTACGCAATGGGGGAGTATGCCAGGGCAAGAACATTTTATGAGCATGCTCTTGCCATTGATGAAAAAAATTACGGGTCAGACCACCCGGATATTGCAAGAAATTTGAACAACTTAGCAGAGGTTTACCATATACTTGGTGAAAACAATACGGCAGAAGCCCTTTATGAGAGGGCTATGGAAATCTATAAAAATACATATGGCCTGTATCATCCTGAAACAGCAACCGTGCTGAACAATCTCGCCGTGCTTTACAAAGAAACCGGTGAATACAGACGCTCAGAGATGCTTTTTGAACAAGCCCTTGCAATCCGGAACAAAATTAACGGACATGATCATCCTGAAACCTCAACCATACTGAACAATCTTGCCGGGCTTCTGTATGCCAGGGGCGAATATGACAGGGCAAAGTCTTTGTATGACCGCGCCCTTGCAATTGATGAAAAAGCCTTTGGCCCGGAGCATCCTAAAACGGCAATCCGTCAGAATAACATTGCAGAAGTATATTTTACAGCAGGTGATTATTCTCAGGCGCGCCCTCTTTATGAACGTGCCCTTGTCACGGCACAGAAAAAAGGGTATCCGGAGATTCTCTGGAAAGTTCAGTTTAACCTTGCCAATCTGCTTGCTGCACAGACCAATCCCGGTGCAGCTGTCTTTTTTGCCAAACAGGCGGTAAACACAATTCAGAAATTACGCTCAGGAATATCGCACATGGAAAAACATTTACAGAAATCGTTCCTGACTAACAAGGTTCATGTTTACAGGTTCCTTGCTGACCTGCTTATTGACCAGGGGAGACTATTGGAGGCACAGCAGATACTTGATATGCAGAAAGAAGAGGAGTATTTTGAATTTATACGACGGAATGCAGTCAGTCGTGGCATTCAAAACAGTTTTGCTGCCTACACTGATGAAGAACGCCCCTGGGAAGAGCGCTACCAGCAGATAAATACTCACATAGCTGCTCTGGGCAGGGAAATGACAAGGTTGAAACAGAAAAAACAATCAGAGAGGACTGATGATGAAACTCAACGCATTGAACAGGTTAAAGATGACCTGAAAGTTGCACGCCTGGCATTCAGCAGTTTTATGTCTGAAGTAATAGAATCCCTTGGCAGGGTCACCAGGCAGCGATATGCCGAGATAAGCACAAGACGTCTCGACAAACCTAAAAAACTTCAGCAGGCTTTACGTGAACTTGGACATAATGCTGTTGTTATTTACTACCTTATTACTGACGATAAAGTTCGTATTATACTTATTACTCCGGAAGTTCAGGTGGCACGTGATAAAGCCATCCCTGAAAAAATACTGAATCATAAGATAATGGATTTCAGAAGAGTTCTGCAAAAACCCAGGCTTTCTCCTTTTTCCCTTGCCAGAGAACTTTATGAAATTGTTTTTGCACCTATTGAAGATGATCTTATACAGGCAGAAGCAAGAACACTGATGCTCTGTCTTGATGGAGCACTTCGCTATCTTCCAGTGGCTGCACTGCATGATGGAAAAAATTATGTTGCTGAGCGTTATCAAATTGCCCTTTACACACCGGCAGCCGGTCTGGACATTAAGGATCTGCCCTCAGAGACCTGGCGTGTGGGTGGATTTGGCCTCAGCAGGGCGGTAAGTGGTTTTAAGCCTCTTCCTTCGGTGCCTGCTGAGTTGGAGGGAATTGTTCGCACTAACAGCGCTGACCCGGACGGCGTAATGCCGGGGGTAATTTTTCTTGATGAAGAGTTTAATAAAAAAACTATGGAAGCCGTTCTTGAAGAACAATATCCGGTAATCCACATTGCCAGCCACTTTGAGCTGAGACCAGGTACCACTAAAAATTCGTATCTAATTCTGGGGGATGGAAACATGCTCAGTCTGGAGCAGATCAAGAATGATGATTTTGACTTCGGTGGTGTAGAGCTTATCACCCTTTCTGCCTGCAATACCGCTTTGGGTAACACTGGAGCAGACGGCAGCGAGGTTGAAAGTTTTGGCACCCTTGTCCAGGACCAGGGTGCCAAAGGAGTGATGGCAACACTATGGCCCGTGTCAGATAAAAGCACAGGGGTTTTTATGAAAAACATGTACCAACTGCGCGAAGAAAAGGGAATGACTAAAGCCGAGGCACTGCAACAGGCACAGATTCTGTTTGTTTTAGGTCCAAAAAAGGAAAAAAACAATAACAGTTTTAAATCTTCAGGGGCATTAGTTCTTAATAATAAAAAAAGACATGAAAAGGTCTCTTTCACACCTGACCCGAATGCACCATACGCCCATCCCTATTACTGGGCACCGTTTGTGCTGATGGGGAACTGGCTATAGGGGGCAAATGATACATGCCAACGAAACATAGAAATTCTATGACTAATAAATTACTACAATGTGTTATTCTGGTCATAAGTCTATCTTTATTCTGCATGACAGTCAAGCTGCTTACCGGATGTACAGTAAAAGATGTCAAGGTATATGAAAAAGAGGGGAAACTTTATGGCGTAACCGACGGTCTTTTTAAATCTCAATGGGATGATTTCTATCTAAGGGGGTTTTCGTACAGCGAGGGTGAATACTGGGAAGATGCAGCTTCAGATTTTCTTGTTGCGATTAGTAAAAGAGCTCTGGACCAGCGCCGTGCACGTACTTACGGTCTGCATTTTGTTAATTATTTCCCCAACCGGGAGCTTGGTATTGCCTACTATAACCTTGGCAGATTTAAGGAGTCCATGCAATATCTTGAAGCATCTCTTGCATCAGTTGAAACAGCAAGGGCAAAATATTACCTCAACAGGGCACGCAGAGCATGGCTTGAGCAGACAAAGCTTGATAAAGATCCGCCAGTTATTAACGTACAATTTCCATCCCCCCTGTACAGAACGAATGATTTTGCAGTATTAGTGCAGGGAACAGCCAGGGATAATTATTTTGTTTCAAATATTGTTTATAATGGGGAACCATCCCCGCTTGAGCTTTCCCGCCGGGAGGTTAAATTCAGCAAAGAATTTCCCCTTCACCAGGGCAAGAACGTTATAATACTTTGTTCGGAGGATATTCTTGGCAGGGTCTCAGATCCTCTAAATATAAGTATTAATGTAGACAGAGAGGGACCATTGGTATGTTTAAAGGTTCTAATAAACAAAGATGGTTCTGTTATGGTGAAAGGTGCTGTCCATGACAGATCAGGAATAGTCCGAATTATGATCAATAACAGAGGGGTTGTGTTTCAAGATCCGCAGATGACATATGTAAATGAGATGTTTGCAAACTCAAGTTTTAATAAAGATATCGGCATCAGTTTTGAAGCAGAAGACATAGTTGGGAATAAAACAGCGGGTCTTATACAGTTAGACTTATCAAAAAACAATCCGAAAACACAGGGTATTAATCTTAATGGGCTTGAACACGGCATAATCACTTTTTTAGATACATTGTTTCTGCAGGGCTCTGTCTGTATTTCAGAAGGTATAAGCGATCTTATGATAAACAGCCAGTCGCTTATGCCACCAGAGGAAGACAAAACATCTGCTGAGTTCCTGAGATTTTTGAGTATGCAAAAACCCGTATATCTTGCTTTCAGTAAAAGGGTGAAACTCCTTCATGAAAAAAACAGCATAATCACTTCTCTTGCTGATGGTTCAGGAAAAACTATTGAAAAGCCTGTAACAATAATAAAAAAAGTGCCACTGATCAGGCAAATAAGCTCGCGCATGTCGGCTGCTGTTTTTCCTTTTACAGAACACGGTAAGTCAGGTGATAATTTACAGAATTATGTGCACACAGTGCTTTTAACAGCGTTTAAAAACCAGAAGAGATTCAAAGTCTCTGTCGCGGAAGAGTTTGAACGTGCACTAAAAGGAGGTTTGACATCCATTGAGAAACATACAGCTGTCAAACTTGGCCGCTTAATGGGAGTAGAAACCGTATTGATTGGTGACATAAATGCTTCGGGAAAGTCTGTAGGTATTGATGCCAGGCTTGTTGATACTGCAACATCACTTGTGATTGCAGAAAAGGACGTCTACTGGGAAAGCAGTCTGAGATCAGACCTTCGGGCAAATATTGACTGGCTTGCTCTTAAGTTCAAGAAACAGTTCCCGATCTGTGAGGGAACTGTTATCGCAAAACAGCCCGGAGAAGCTATTATAAGCATAGGCCAGGATGATTTAATCCAGCCGGGCATGAGGTTTCTGGTATTTAATGAAACACCCCCCACAGCCATATCAGAAACGCAAATTGATCTTGGCAGTGATAGTGAAATTACGGCTCTTCTAACTGTAAAAAAAATAGACCGGAAATCCACCTTTGCTAATATCCTTAAAATATATATGGGAAATGAAATTCATGTAGGTGATAAGGTTATTACGAAATGAGTTTTAGCTGTTAGCGATCAGCATTCAGCTGTCAGCAATTAGCCATCAGTTGATGGCATTCAGTTTTTAGCTTAAAGAATGTGCGCCAATATGCAAGATTTTAGAGAACTAAAAAAACCAAACTTCGAAAACATGCAATTGACGTAATTAAATAATTAAATGTTTACAAAAGCTGAAAGCTAATAACTATCAGTAGCCAGCTTAAAGAATGGGAGAAGATGTGAAAGATTTTAGAGAATTAAAAGTGTGGGAAAAAGCTCATTTTTTAACTCTTCAAATATACAAGGCAACTTCAGTGTTCCCACGGGAGGAACTATATGGACTAACAAGTCAAATTCGTCGATCTTGCTTTTCCATACCTGCCAATATTGCTGAAGGGTGTGGCAGAGGAAGTGATGCTGATTTCGCCCGTTTTCTACAGATAGCAATAGGTTCTACAAGCGAATTGGAATATCACCTTTTGCTTGCAAAGGATCTTAAACTAATACAAAACTCAGATTTTGAAAAACATGCTGGCAAAGTAATCGAAATAAAGAAAATGTTAACAACATTAATACAAAAGCTGAAAGGCTAATAACTATCAGTTATCAGCCGTCAGCAATTAGCTGACCACTGATAGCCGATAACTCCTGACCGTTGACTGCTGAGAGCTAATACAATGAAACCAATTCAACCAACAAAACATTTTAAAACAACAATTTCTTCCTGCATTTTTTATATTACCATATTGATATCCGATATGTTCTTATCCTGCCAATCTGTGCTGGCACTACCGATAATACAGCCTCAGATAAAACAGGATTTTAATATCACATCCTCCCCGAACCCTGTCGGCTCCGGTGCACGGGCAATGGGAATGGGCAGTGCTTTTATTGCGGTTGCTGATGATGCCACAGCAGCATCATGGAACCCGGCCGGTCTCAGCCAGCTCAAAAAACCCGAAATATCTTTTGCTTTATCTTATTTTGGTAGAAGAGAAGATTATTCCTCTCGCAAACATCCTGAGGCAGAAGGAATGCAAAAAAGTTTAAACAGGGAACTGAATTATTTAAGTATTGTTTATCCATTCAAACTGTTAGAAACAAATATGATCATATCACTCAATTACCAGCGGTTGTATGACTTCGAGCGTGACATAAATATTGATTATTTTTCCAGATCCAAAGACCCATCTTCCAGATCCATTACCACAACAAAACAAAAAATTGACTTTTCACAGGAGGGGGCTTTAAAAGCCATTGGCCTTGCCTATGCTGTAGAGATCACACCATATCTTTCCATGGGTATTACTTTTAATATCTGGCCAAACAGGATATTCGGCACCAATGGATGGGAATCGGACAATGTTGTCGACACTGCAATATATGGAAAAAAAATAATATTTAACAGATCAAAAAACCATAACAGGTACCATGACTTTACCGGTTTCAACATGAACATTGGTCTTTTATGGAAAGCGAACAGTTTTTTGACCATTGGCGCAGTGATAAAGACTCCGTTTACCGCAAGCCTGAAACATGAGCAGTTGAGGACATCATACAACAGGTTTTTCCCGTTTAGTCGTCCGTTGAAAATCAGGGAGAATGTGGATCTTGAAATGCCCCTGTCCTATGGTCTGGGAATAGCTTTGAGGTTTTCAGATACCTTTACCATGTCTTTTGATGTTTATAGAACTGAATGGTCTGAATTTATTCTGGAAGATGGATCGGGAAACCGTACGAGCCCCATTACCGGTAAAACATCTCACAAAAGCCATATTCATGCAACACACCAGGTGAGGCTCGGGACTGAATATTTGTTTATATTGGAAAAGACTGTTATACCTGTCCGGTGCGGGCTGTTTTATGACCCGGAGCCATCTGTAAAACATTCGGAAGATTTCTGGGGATTTTCTGTTGGAACAGGGATTTCAATCGGCAATGTAATTCTCGATTTTGCATACCAGTTTCGCACAGGAGATGATGTGGAAGGAGGGGGGTTGGGGATTCCTGAAACACATGCTGATGTAACTCAGCATTTGTTTATGATTTCAACCATTTATCATTTTTAAACAATTTGACTTTTATGGAATATTTCACCTAATATAAACAATAAAGTTACGAACAAAAATCAGGAACATTTTACGAACATATGTTATCTTTTATTGAATCATCTAAAAGACTCTTTTTTATCCAGTATATCTTTTTTTTATTTCTTGTAATGTGCTTGCATACTGCAAATGCAGGCTCACTTCCTGATGAAACTGTAAACAAAGCAGACTTTACAGGATGTGGCCCTTCTTCTGCCTTTCCCTGTACTTTCAAATTTACTGATAAATCAAGCGGTGAACCTGTTGAATGGTATTGGGATTTTGGTGATGACGGATATAGCTATAAACAAAACCCCAAACCTCATCCTTATTATGGATGTTTAAACAAAGAACCAGGCTGCTGCTTTGATGTTTCTTTGGAGGTGACATTTCAGGATGGGACAAAAGATACAGCCCTTAAGGAAGACTGTGTCTGTTGCGGGGAGTTCCCTCCCGTACTTACTGTTGAGCCTAACCCACTGGAAATTGACTCATCAGCCGGCACCGCTTCTTTTATAGTGTCAAATTATGGTGGCAGTGGTGATATGGATTGGAAAGCAGAGGTTATTGAAGGAGGAGACTGGTTAACCATTACCTCCGGAGCATCCGGGACCAATTCAGGGCTCATTGGGGTATCATACAGGAAAAATTTTACAAAAAGCTCCCGGGAGGGGGAAATCAATGTTTCTTCCGCACAGGCTAAAAACGGGTTTGTTGAAATTACCATAAATCAGGCTGGAAGGGTAGACGACCTCAGGACTGACACAATATTGACCCTTAACCTTTCATCAAAAAGTATTGAGCCTGGCGATAACCTGACAGCCACAGGCACCCTGGATACCACATCTTATACCACCTCACCGGAAGATAGTATGCACGGCATGAAAATATCACTGGAGATTAAGAGTCCAACCGGCACTCTCCAGACCCCTGTACCTGAAACTACAACAGACCAATACGGCAATTATTTTTTTCCTGATATTCAGTTATTTAATAGATCAGGTGGATGGATTATAAAAGCGAGTTTTGAAGGTACAGATACCTATGAGCCAACCACCTCTCCGACTGAAAAGTTGACTGTTCTGTCAACCCGGGAAACTGGCTATGCCATACTTATTCAGGGAAGAAGGGAAAGTAAGGAGGGGATAGATTTCCATAAAAAAACAGTTGAAACCATATACAGCACACTTAAGAAGAGAAACATCACACCTGAAAACATCAGGGTTTTTGGATATAATTTGTCTGAAGAAATTACTTACGAGAATCCTTCCAAAACAAGCATTAAAAATTGCATTCAGGATTGGGCATACAACAAAATAAGCTCTCAGACTGCACCTCTTTATATCATAATGGTTGGGCATGGAAGTCACAAAAAGTTTTATATATATCCTGAAGTGATCATCCCTGAAGATATTAATTCCTGGGTGAGTGAGCTTGAATCAATGTTGCCGACATATGACTTTAAGGACAATCCTGTGTTTGTCATGGCAGGTGCGTGTGATTCAGGAAGCTTTATAACTGATCTTTCCAAAACAGGAAGAGTAATTATTACAAGCACTGCTGAAGGGGAAAGCGCATTAAGGGGGCCGTCTGCAGATGACAATATACGGGAGGGGTCATACTTTCTGAGTGAATTCTTTAAAGCTGCTGGTCGTGGAAAAAGCATAAAAGAAAGCTTTGAAGATGCTGCGCTGATTATTGAAGACTTTTCAAGTGACAAGTCACAGCTAAGGAGCATGTCCGGCCTCTATCATGACAAGGCTCTTCAGCATCCGCTTATTGATGACAATGGGGATGGACAGGGAAGCAATGTTGTATCTGCTGTACCGGGGAAAGACGGTGAATTGGTTATGGATAAATACCTTGGGGCTGGTTCCGACCCTGAACAGCTTGTAATTGAAAATGTTGCGCCTCATATATCCCTTGACCTGACAGATGCACTGCCAGAACTTTGGATTGAATTAAATGACAAGTCCCTTCTTGATGCATTATGGCTTGAAATCAAGCCGCCGGGTTTCAACTACCCGGATGTTGAGTCTGATGAACAGATTGTTCCGGATTTTATAAGGGTTGACTATAATCCACAGAACTGTCAAGGCAACAGGTGCTTATTTGACGAATACGAAGAATTTGATTTCTCTCAACCCGGCGCATATGAAGTTTTCTATTTTGCAAAAGATAAGATAGAGGAAAAAGTTCTTCCACCACAAAAAACCATGGTTTACAGAAATACAGAAAAAAACAATCCTCCTGAATCTTTCCACCTGCGCACACCATCAGACAGGTCGACCCTTACCGGCTCCCCTGTACTTTTCAGCTGGAAACCGGCAAGGGATCCGGACGAAGATAATGTAACCTACTCAATTTTTATCAGTGATGATGAAAATTTCAGTAATCCAGTCATAAAAGATAGAATTGAAACCAGTAGTATACCGATTGATATCAGCGATGAACTGAAGGATGGGAAAATATATTACTGGAAAGTGGAGGCAGTGGATACATTTGGTGGTACTACCACCTCAGATGAAACATGGCGTTTTTTTAAAGATTTCAGTAATATCGTTCTGGGCACTTTAGACGGTACTGTTACAGACAAAGGGACAGGCGAAGAATTGTCTAAGGTTCTGATTACATCTAACTGTGGCGCTTATGACATGACCGGAATACTGAGTGATCAAGGCACTTTTTATCTTGCTTGTCCGGAAGGTAGTTTTTTTGGTACTGCCATCAAATGGGGTTATCTGCCCTGCTGTTTTACATTTCCCATTGTTGCAGGGGAAACAACCTATATTGATTTTGAAATGATAAATATTAAATCATTCCGTGAGCAGGGAGTTAATCGGAATTGTTCTGAAAATACCACGTGCGTTAGTACAGGATTTAGCAGCCTGTATCCAAGATAATCACAATAAATACCCGGATACTCCCTTCTGATGTGTATGAAGGGGGGTAGAGTATAAATATAACCTTTGCTCAGGTCAGGGCTTTTCAACACACCTTCTGTCCCTGCTTTTTTTCAAAATGAAAATTAAGAATTTTTTGATTATTATTATATCTGTCATGTTAATGGTTATTTCCGTTAGTCCCTGTTTTTCTGATCAATACTGGACAAAAACTTATGGGACATCAACAAACGAGGGAGGAGCTAAGATTTTAAAGACTTCTGACGGCAACTATGTTGTTGCAAGTCATAGTGACAACGGATTTATGCTTATAAAAATTGATATAAATGGCAACCTGTTGTGGCAGAAAGAATATGGCAATGAAAGAGACTTCTTATCAACCATCAGGCAAACACCAGACAGTGGATACATTATGCTTGCTTCCACAGAGTCTTTTGGGGCTGGCTTTTGGGATCTATGGCTGCTTAGATTAGATAGTGAGGGAAATATTATTTGGCAAAAAACTTTCGGCGGCAGCCAATATGATCTTGCAGGAGGGCTCTATCAAACAAAAGATGGCGGCTATATTATTACAGGCCGTACTCAGTCCTTTGGGGAGGGGGATGCTGATATCTGGATTCTCAAGCTCACCAGTGAAGGCGATATCGTCTGGCAGAGGGCTTATGGTTGGAGCGGTTTTGAGAGTTCTGGTTATGTTACCCTGGATACTGGCAGTGATAGTTACTTGTTGTATGGGGCAGAAACAAGTTCATTTAATAATAGAAAGTCTGAAATCTTTCTTACTTTTGATGACAACGGCACTGTTAAATCGCAAAAAATATACTGGATTGAAAAGAGGGATGTTACACTGGGCAGTTTTGAACAAACCTCTGATAATGGATACATATTAAGTGGCTCTTATATGCCTCAGGTACCCGGCAGTTCCAGGACAGGCTCCTATATCATTCCAGCTGACATGGATATCTTAATAACAAAGCTCGATAGAAACTGGAACATAGAGTGGCAAAAAACCTATCGGGGATATGAGATAAACCAAGGAAGCACTTCAGAGATATCACATGAAAATTATATCATGCTTGGAACTTCGTGGTCATTTTTAGAAGGTGGTTATTTCCCATTTATTGCAAAGCTTAACAGTAAGGGGAATATTATCTGGAAGCGTTCATATAATGTTACAGTCAGCTATGATAGTTTCTCCTCAATAATAGAGATTGAAAATGTTGGATTTCTGCTATCAGGTGTTACTCAATCATATGGAGCAGGCACATCTGACATATGGCTCATGAAACTTGATAATACCTTTAGGGTTCCAGGCTGCAATCTTTTAAACACATGTAATTTGAAAGTTGAACCATCATACTTAAACATTGAGAGTCAGGCAGTTAACATAAATGTTCATGATACTGATGCCATCGTGCAGGATACAAATT
>JAJRXD010000017.1 GCA_024276465.1 Deltaproteobacteria bacterium | reverse complement strand
GATTGCTTTCCCGCAGTAGCGGGATACCTCCCTCGCAATGACATTAACTGTTTGATTTTGCTTTGCATTGTCATTGCGAGGCCATGAGGCGCCTGTCCCGATGAATATCGGGATGGCAATCTCGTTCTTGGACAACAATGTGTCACTATGTATTGTTACTCTTCATGGATCATATTAAAAATCCCTGCCAGATCATCAAATCCCACATCCCCGTCACCATTAACATCTGCGCGAATAAGCTCCCCTCCTGAAGGTGAAGGAGGAAATCTGAGAATTATTTTAATTGTTTTAAACAGATCCTGAAAATCAATTTTTCCATCACCATTAACATCACCTGTCTCGTCTATCTCAAAAACACTTCTTCCCATGGTCGCAGCCCTGATTAAAGCAGTACCAGGATTTGCTTCCAGATCACTCACAACCACCACTGGCAGACCCTCACTAAAGGAAAACCAGCTCCTGCCCCTGTCTGTTGATTTAAAGACCCCGACATCCGTGCCAATGTAAAGTGTGTCAGGCTCTTCGCTTCCGACAAGTATGGAATTGACCGGGACATCAGGCAGGTCAGCGTCAATGCTTTTCCAGTTTTGACCGGCATCCCGGGTCATGAAAACATGGCTGGTGCCATATCCGGAAAATGCTGCGTACGCTGTCAGAGAAGATTCCCCGTCAACTGCAATACTGGCTACAAAACGGTCAGGAAGACTGTTTGTCCTGAGATTCCAGGTCAGGCCACCGTCGTCAGTTACCTGCAAATTCCCGTCAGAGGTACCAATATAAATCAGGTCAGGATTGATCTTTGAAACACCAATTGCAGAAATAAAGGAGTCAAACTCACCAGCATTCTTCGTCAGGTCAGGGCTTATGATTTCCCACTCATCCCCTCCGTTTGTTGTCCTGTGCAGCATATAAGTTCCCAGGTACAGCCTGTCGTGGGCACTGGGATCAATCAGGAAAGGAGTAACAAAACCAGTGCGGCTTGTGTCAAGGCCTTCTGATATGGAAAAACTTGTATTACCTCCATCCAGGGATTTCTTGATGCGTGCATACTGGTTTTCAAAATAGACTGTCTCAGGGTTTTTATAATCAACAGCATTGAAGCCCCCATCATTAAAATAATCAATGTCAATCCAGTCATCAGTCCCAAGGTATTTCAGTACTCCATTATCCTGGCAGCCACCATAGATGATTGATTCTGTTGACGGATCAACAGCAATGTCATAAAACTGGGTAATGGCAAGACCCTGATTCAGATTTATCCAGGTCTCACCGCCGTCAGTTGTTTTATAAATTCCCCTGTCGTTTCCCGTGTAAAAGGTTTGAGGATCATTCTGGTTGATGGCTATTGCGTGATAATCAACATAAGTACTGATTGTCGGGTCAATGTTAACCCAGGTTTCACCACCATCAGTTGATTTATATATGAACAGTTCTCCTGTATAGACTGTATCGGGATCAGAAGGGTCAACAGCTATTACATTTTTATAGCAATCCGGATTGGGCCCGGAACCTGTAATTGCCCAGGTCAACCCGCCATCAGTTGTTTTATAGACAGCTCCCTTATCCATATTGCCCATTCCAGGACAGGCAATACCTGTATACAGAACATCAGGATCTGACCGGGAAATTGTCAGTGAAATCCGTGAGATTTCTTCACTTTCAGGAAGCCCTCCGCCCAGCTTCGTCCAGTTGGCCCCGCCATCTGTTGATTTGTAAATGCCGTTATCAGCATCACCGTCAGGTTTTCCAACTGCCGCATACAGTATCAAAGGAGAATTTTTATCAATAACAAGATCAGTCGTTATCCCGCCAAGAACATTAGTCCAGCTGTTACCGCTGTCAATTGACTTAAAAAGACCGTCAATAGAGACAGTATAAATTATTTCCGTGGAGATGGGGTCAATTTCAATTTTGACTATCGAATCTGAAAACTTTTCCCCTGCCTGTATCCATGTAAGTCCACCATCTGTTGACCTGAAAACACCTTCCCCCGGGTACTGGTCACTCCTTGAGGGCTTGCATCCGTACTGATGGATAAAATTATACTCTCCTGTTCCCATATAAATAATTCGGGGATTTCCAGGATCAATTGCTATGGCTCCCATGGAAAGGGATGGCAGATCATCTGTCAGTGGGACCCAGGTTCCGCCGGCATCCGTGCTTTTCCACACTCCTCCATCAGCAGCTCCCATGTAGACAATGTTTTTATCAGAAGGATCAATTGCAATTGAATTTACTCTTCCGCCGATGTTGGCAGGTCCTATTGAAGTCCAGCCCGGCCCTGCTGCTCCGCCTGCCTGGCGCATCTGTTCAAGCTTCCTGGAAGCTTGAACCCGCTTTTGATAAGGAATTTTGTTGTATGGATAAGATCTCTGAAGAAAATTCCATTCTTCCCTTCCATATCTCAGATCATCGTATTGTTGTTCAAACTCGGAGGGGGAAGTCGTTGTTCTGAATGGAATCTGCTGCGAAAATGCAGGGGATATATAAAGAAGCAGTATTGTTATCAGGCTGGTGGAGATATGTATAAAAAAATATTTCATCAGCCCACTCCCCTATTAGCAATTATCATAATGTAAATATTATTGAACCGCGGAATATCTGACAGGGAATTTCGAATATCGAAGGAATGTAGTTTTCTACGGTTCGATATTCATTCTCCTGAATTGCCTCCTTACTCCACCGCCGGCATATCGTTCATTTCCCTCATCTTGTTGACTATGTTTTTAACAGCTTCAGGGAACTGCTGCCACTCCTGCTCCGTAAATACCTGACGTCCGGGAGCAGCAACACTGTTCGGGTCAAAGACCTTCCTTATTTTTCTCATAAAAAGGTGCGAATCAGGACCTGCCTCAGGAAACATCGTGGTAAAAGGCTCTACATTAAGAAATGCCATCAGCATTGGGCCAAGGCTGTTTTTAACTACCGCGGCAGCACCATATATGCCAAAGCCCTGTGCTTTTTTTATTTCATCAGGAAGCGTGGGGTCAGGATAATTGTCTGTTTCAAACAAACAGAAATGCCCGCGCTGCAGCGCATAAATAAAAGGTGTATCTTCTGCTCCACCCCTGTCTGTTATGTCAAGTTCTCCAAAGGTATCCAGGGCTTTTTTCCATTCTCTCTGCGTAGTAACAGCACTATCTATCGGCCCGACCGGCAGCCATGCATTGGCATAAAACTTCCTGTTCATCCTGTAGCCTGTAGAGTGCCGGATACAGTCGTAGTTCCAGGGCTTCAGGGCTTCAAGAACTTCGGGTTTATAAGACTCTGACAGGAACCTCCCCCCCACCTCATCTATAATCTGCCTCAGGACACCTTCTTCGTATTCAATCTGCTTGTCAGAAGTTACGTTGGCAAGTATCACATAGCAGTTCCATTCCGGAAAAAACTTCTCCTCGCATCGTTTAATGGTCATGGCCTGTGTCTGGGAACAGTAAAAAGCAGAATAGACACCTGTTGCATTAAGCCCTATTGCAATGCCTGAATGTGCAATCTCCCTCATTGCCTTAATCTGTGTTTCAAAATCATCAAATTCACACCAGAACAGCTTGTGGTTTTTAAGGGGCTTGTCCGGATTATCATATTTCGGATCATGAACATCAACAAGGCTTGGCCTTCCGGCAGAAATATCAGGAATGGACTCATCCCCAACCCATGAATGCAGCTTTACGGTAATCTCTGTAACAATTCCATTGGTTCCAACCCCGGCCCTCTGGAGCCCCATGAGGTCCGGACCAGGACCGTATTCAAAAAAGTCCCCGGCTTTTGGGATGCATCTGGATCCGGTCGTTAGTATCTCTCCATCCGGCAGTACCATCTTGACACTTACAATATTACGGCTGAAAAGACCGTACTTCAGATCTGTCTGCCAGAGCCCGGCAAAGGCAAACTGGGAAGCAAGCTTGCAAAGCGTTGTGGCAAGCGGTGTTCCTCCGTTCCACAACCCCCTTTTCATGGCCTCAGCCTGAAGCATACCATAGTCAACATAAGGTTCAAGCGTAGCGCACATGTTTTGCGTGTCAATTCTGATAATTTTATTCATCCTTGAGAAATGAATAATCAGAGTCGGGTCCTGGGTCGTGGGATTACAGAACACCTGTCCATTCGTAAACGGAACAAAAGGAACATGGTACCTGTTGCAGATCTTTACGATCGCCTGAACCTCATTTGTAGAGGCAGGAAGAACAACACAGGCTGGCAACACATGAGGATCCTTTTCATGTTTTTTAACAAAGCTGCCGCCTTCAATTGAAAGCTTGCTGTATGTTTCAACAACCGAGCGCTGTTCATATATCCATTGTTCCCCTGCTACATTTTTCAATGCACTATAAACTTCGCGGGGCAGCTTTTTTTGAATAACTTTCTGCTTTTTTGTACTCATTCTTTACTCCATCTTATTAATACAATAGGTTAGGAGTTGCGTGTTAAGCTTCGGTTTCCAATGCCTTTATCAGAAGATCCGTTAAATCATACATGTCAATATCTTCATCCATTTTGCTCAATGCATCGCCAATATTCTGCTCACAGAAAGGACAGGCCGTAACTATGGCCTGAGCCCCGGTCTTCTTTGCCTCTTCAATCCTCTTTGTTGCTGTTTTCTGGGCAAAATCAATAAAAGCTGTACGGACACCACCTCCGCCTCCACAGCACCATGACTGATCCTTTATTCGCTCCATCTCCACAAGCTCAACCCCTGGGATTGCTCTTATGATCTCCCGGGGCTCTTCATAAATACCGCAGTGCCTTCCCAGGTGACATGGGTCATGCCAGGTAACCTTCAATTTCATTTTGCCCGGCATTTTCAGCTTTCCTTCACTAATAAGCCTGTGGATATATTCTGCTGTGTGGTACACCCGGGGCTTAAGCTCAGGCACACCTGGAACTTCCCTGTAATCAAACTTGAGAGACCTGTAGCATCCGGGACAGAAAGTAACTATCTCCTTTACCCCTGTGTTGTTTAAAAGCTCAATATTGCGGGTGGCAAGAGAAATGAATGTCTCGCGGTCACCAATGCGTGCTACCGGGCTGCCACAGCATATTTCGCTTTTTCCTAACATACCGAGATCAACCTCAGCATGAAGCAGTATCCTGGCAGTATTCTGTGTAACATGCCATTGAGTGTTATCAAAGGCAGACGTACACCCCACAAAAAAAAGTGTCTCCACCTTTTCCCTGTTTGCATCTTTAACAGGAATTTTTCGCGCCCACCTGTCGCGCTGTGTCCTCGGCTGCATCCATGGATTGTCGTAATTTTTAACACTTTTAATCAGACCTTTGTGTTCAGGCATTGGCCCGACCCCGTCTGCAACCATCTTTGCCCGAAGCGTTTCGTTTACCTGGAGTGGCTCCTTGTCCTGCAGGCGCTGACAGTTCATTTCACAGGCTCCGCAGGTTGTGCATGTATATAAGAACTTAACCATTTCAGGTGCATCTTCATAATCAAAGTCACCCTCAAGAAGAGCCCTTGCCATATGCATCTTTCCCATTCCGGAGTAAGGAAATATTCTGTATTCATGAAAAGCAGGACAGACTTCAGAATACTCAGCGCTCTTCACATTCCATCCCCAGTGATTCTGGCACCAGTTACACCTTGCGCATCCCCAGATTGAATCTCTGTAATCTTCCAGCTCTTTTTCGAAAAATTTTTTCTCAGGCTTTTTTTCATAGTATGTCATAAAAACTGCCTCTCTTTATGTTCTATTATCTATGGTTGCGGGTTGCGAATTTTAATAAATATATTTTTAACCCGCAACTCATCAACCCAATTGCCTTTGTACAAATCCTTTCGCGCATGAATGCGCTCCTGCTGCCCCCTCTCGGCTATTGGCTATTTTCCCTCCTGGCCCCCTGCCTGCCACTCCGTAGCTCGCAGAGCGACGGGTGGTGCCTCTATTTACTAAAAACAAAGATGCCCGGGATTTAATATGTTATTCGGGTCAAGCTCTCTTTTCAGTTCCTTAAGCTTTTGGGTATAAGTTCCTGCACGGGCAAAAACCATATCAGCCCATATCCCGTACGGCCTGTCAAAAAAAGCGCCCTCGTCAATAAATCTCTCGCTCACCACATGCCATAAATTCTTAACCTGCTCAACCTCATCCTTGCTTCGGGGATTACAGTGAAAATCAATCTCACAATGAACAGCACGCCCTCTTTCAATCGGAAGAATATACATGCCGATATCCCGTAAAGGATAGTTGTGTTCATTTATCACTTCCATAACTATCTTTTGAAATTCCGGAACTCGCTTGAGTGTGGTTTTAAATGAAATATCATGAACTGATCCGCTGTAGCAGAATTTTTTCAATATGCCCCATGGCCGCAGCATCTCTTTTAAAAACATATCTTCAATAGGCCCATCATCACAGGTCCGGAGATGAGCCATTGAGAAAATTTCCTGAAGCGCCTCCTCTTCATATTTAATTTTACCCTCCGGCATTCTTGGTCCCCCGTTTGAGCAGAGAACAAGAAGCCAGGGGGGGAGTTTTTCCCTCAGCGCATCAAATTCTCCAGCTTCAGCCTTTTCAGCAGGAAACTGTTCAGGCACTTTCCATTTTTTGCACAGAAGTGAGGCAGCATTAAAATTGTTAATAAGAAAACATTCATGCCCAATCTCTTTTCTCTGAATCATCCTGAGCGGCTCCATAGCCTCAGGGAAGGAATCAAACTGCAGAAGGAAGACTTTTCTCTTTTTTGGCAGGTATTCCACCTTGATATTCATCTTTGTGAAAATTCCCAGCGTCCCCTGGGCCCCGGTCCACATCCTGTAAATCATTGCACGAACCGGGCCCATGGGTGAGCCTGGTATCCCGCCCGCAGACCAAAGCCCTGTTCTGTAAAGATCACCTCCTGGCAGTACAAGTTCTGTGTCCATTATCAGCTCATTTCCATACTCAAAGCTCGCAGCAGCAACCGCTGGATCCCTTTCAGCATAGCTTGTCAATGCAGAACGGTCAGGATGAACACCAAAGGAAAGCATGGCACGAAGATTATGTTTTTCCAGTTCATCCTGAAGCTGACTTACTGTCACACCCGGCTCAATTACACAGTGCCAGTTATTATCATCAACCTGGATGCTTTTCATCCTGGACAGATCAAGAACAATTCCACCCTCTTTCGGAATTGTACCACCATGAAAATTAAGGCCTGAGCTGAAAGGGACAACAGGAGTATTGGTTTTGTTGGCATATTTTACAACTTCCTGAACATCCTTAACGTTTTCAGCAAAGGCAATCAGATCCGGCTTTCGGGGCTGAACAAAGCTCTGATCACTTGAATATTTTTCTATATTTTCATCATCATTAAAGACCTTTTCTTCACCTAAAATATTCTTTAAATCTGTCAATATTGTCATTCGCTCACCCCTTGAAATTCTTGTTTACCAACCACACACAAAAATAAATTACTTAGCATGCTAATTATTTTAAGTACTATCAGTACTATTTGTAATTGTCAATATTTTTTTATTGAATTTTTCACTGAAAATCAACACCATTTTTCTTTGAAAAAAATATCTGTTCCAACCTGTAAATAATTAACTATAACCTGTTCAAATACATGTTTGTATCACGTAATTTACAGATTTTACCAAACATTAACAAATTTAGAGCACTCCCCCACACTATTTTTTTTGACACAGAAGTACCTTCCTTCTATAATATGATTCCTGTTGCCATGTTTAATAATTCGATAAGCTTTTTTTACTTGAGGATTTTATGCTTGAAAAAAAACAAGAATCTGAAAAATTCAGCAGCAATCTACGGATTAATAATCTGTTAGGAAATATACTTGATCAGCTCTGCCCTTTTCTGGAAGAACAGGCCTATTACATTAATGAGCTCACTGCCATTGGCCGTGCACTCAGCGCCCAGCAGGACCCTGATGCCATCCTTGATATGATTCTGACACAGGCCAGGCGCTTTACCGGGTCAGATGGGGGTACCCTGTACCTTCTGAGCAATGACGGCCGGGAACTGGTTTTTAATGTTGTCCACACTGACAGCCTGAACATCCGCATGGGAGGCACATCCGGTAATCCCGTTACCCTTCCCAATGTTCCACTTTTCTGTAAAAACGGCCAGCCCAACATGAACAATGTATCTGCTTATGTTGCCAACACCTCGGAAGTAGTTAACCTTTCCGATGTCTACAAAACCGAAGGATTCAACTTTGACGGGACAAATGATTTCGATACATCTCTGAACTATCGAAGTCAATCCATGCTTGTAATACCAATGCAGGATCATGCAGATGAAATTATAGGTGTTCTGCAGTTAATTAATGCAAAAGACCCGTTAACACAGGAAACAATTCCTTTTCCCAGCGATACAGCAGAACTGGCAATGGCTCTTGCCAGTCAGGCTTCTGTGGTACTTACCCAGCAGCGCCTGATACGTGAGATGAAAAAACTGTTTGAATCTTTTATTCGTTCCATTGCAACGGCAATTGACGGGAAGTCAAAACACACATCCGGACATATTGAACGGGTTGCAGAACTTACCATGATGATAGCCGATAAAGTAAATGAGGCAAAAGAAGGGCCCTTCGGCTGCGTCAGGTTCACAATGAATGAAATGGAAGAGTTGAGGCTTGCAGCATGGATGCACGATACAGGTAAAATCACTACTCCTGAACATGTGGTGGACAAATCCAGCAAGCTGGAAAAAGTTTTTGACAGCATAGAACTCGTAAAAACACGCTGGGAGGTCATAATGCTTGCCAGGCAGCTTGAGGCTGAAAAATCCAAATTTGCCATGGTAAAAGAAGCCGCTGACCCCATAAAAGTGGAAGAAATTGACACAGCCTGCAAGAGCGATATTCTCCAGCTAAACAATGATTTAAACTTCCTTATCGACATCAGCAGGGGCAGCGAGTCGATGCCTGAAGAAAAAATGACTCGTCTCAAAAACATTGCCCTGCGCAGATTTTCTGTGGGCAGCACTGAACACCGGTTTCTGAATGATAATGAACTTTACAACCTGAGCATTCCCCGGGGGACCCTGACAAACGAGGAACGAAAAATCATAAACAATCACGCCTTAATGACAATTAAAATTCTTAAAGAACTGCCCTGGCCAAAAAAACTTTCAAACGTTCCTGTAATAGCAGGAGCCCATCACGAAAAGCTTGATGGTTCCGGACATCCCCTCGGACTGTCCGGAGATCAGGTCAATCTTCAGTCGCGCATTATGGCCGTAGCAGATATTTTCGAGGCTTTATCAGCACCTGACCGTCCTTACAAAAAGCCCATGTCCCTGAGGGAGACAATTCAAATTCTGGGTTTAATGGTTGAAGATAACCATATTGATAAAAATGTGGTTGATCTCTTCATCAATTCCGGACTGATTTACGAATATGCTGAAAAATTTCTAAATCCTGCACAGGTAGATATAAGGTAGTTTTTTGCCATGCATAAATTAAAGTAATTATAGATGGTTAAGGGATGCAACAGGCTCATCAGGCCTGCCCCCCCCTTTTTTTTCACTGTATCTATTCTTTTTTATCAAATATTTGCTAAATTCTCTTGCAGAACAATAAATATTATGATAGAAAAGTAAATTTAACTTTCAAAGAAGAATCATTACAAATTGGAATTTAAAAGGAGGAAGCATATTTGACTACACTTATTAGCATGAAACAACTTCTGGAAGCAGGCGTCCACTTTGGCCACCAAACAAGCAAGTGGAATCCTAAAATGAAAAAATATATTTACGGTGCGCGAAACGGAATTCACATCATTGATCTTCAAAAAACAGTCGTTTTGTTCAGGGAAGCTTATGGATTCCTTGCTGATACACTTGCAAATGGTATGAAAGTTCTTTTTGTAGGCACAAAAAGGCAGGCCCAGGTACCTATTAAAGAGGAAGCTCAAAGAGCAGGTATGTTTTATATAACAAACAGATGGCTGGGCGGTCTTTTAACAAACTTCCAGACAGTTAAAAAGAGTATAGACCGTATGAAGACACTTGAAAAAATGCGGGAAGAGGGAAGTTTTCAGCATTTTAAGAAAAAAGAAGTCCTTGGTTTTGAACGTGAAATTTCAAAGCTTAATTTTATTTTTGATGGAATAAGGGAGATGAACGGGCTTCCCGGAGCTATTTTTGTTGTTGACCCAAAAAAGGAAAAAATAGCACTTGCCGAGGCAAAAAAATTAGGAATACCAACTATAGCCCTTGTTGATACAAACTGCGACCCTGATGACATTGATTTTATTCTTCCTGCAAATGATGATGCAATTCGGGCCATACAACTTTTCAGTTCCAAGGCAGCAGATGCATGCATTGAAGGTGCTAATAAGAGAGAACAAAAAATAATAAAAGAATCTGCTGTTGATAATGATGAAGTTACAGACAGCGAAATGTCTGACAATTGAACTGCCAACCCGATACATCGGGGCTAAAGAAAAACAGAAAACCGCAAAAATTCTCCTGGAGAGTGCATACGCCTGATGAACTGTAACCGCTGATAAAGCAAACATTCCCTGCTTGTCTAATATCCCGTCTTTAACGGGAAAGACTGAGGATTTAAAACCCGAAGGATGCAATAAAAGTAAAAGGAGGTGAAATCACATGGCTGTTGATGCCAAAACAGTAAAGGAGTTGAGGGAAAAAACAGGTGCCCCAATGCTGGACTGCAGGGAAGCACTTCAGAGCAGTAACTGTGATATTGAAAAAGCGATTGTATATTTGAGAGAAAAGGGAATTGCCTCCGCAAGCAAAAAGATGGGTCGGGACACAAAGGAAGGCAAGATCATTTCTTATATTCATCCGGGAGACAAACTCGGCGTTTTAGTCGAGATTAACTGCGAAACGGATTTTGTTGCCAAGGGAAAAGATTTTACCGAATTTGCAAAAAATATCGCCATGCATATTGCTGCGGCAAATCCAGCATATCTGTCAAAAAAGGATGTTCCGGATAATATCGTGGAAAAAGAACGACAGATATACAGAACCCAGGCACAGAATTCCAATAAGCCTGAAAAAGTTATGGAAAAAATTGTGGATGGTAAACTGGAAAAATTTTATACTGAAACATGCCTTCTGGAACAGCATTTTGTAAAGGATGATAAGATAATTATTAAAGACTACGTAAAAAGCGCAATTTCAAAATTTGGTGAAAACATCAGTATTGGTCGCTTTTCCCGCTTCAAACTGGGAGATGCTTCATAAGCTGAAGCTCTTTTAAAAAAATGTCAAATAAAAACAGAAAACAATACAGGAGAATTCTCTTAAAACTGAGCGGGGAAGTTTTCAAGGGAACCCATACGTATGGCATTGACCCTTCAGTCTTAAAAAAATTGCAAAAGACATTAAAAGCATTTATGCTCTCGGTACAGAAATCGGCATTGTAATCGGGGGGGGCAATATTTTCAGAGGACTTTCTGAGAGCGCCGCTGGAATGGACAGAACCAGTGCCGATCACATGGGCATGCTTGCTACTGTAATGAACAGCATAGCCCTGCAGGATTCCCTTGAAAACGAGGGCATTCCCACAAGAATTCAGTCTGCAATCCAGATGCATCAGATTGCAGAACCATATATCAGAAGAAGAGCGATAAGACACCTTGAAAAAAAGCGCGCTGTTATTTTTGCTGCAGGAACCGGAAATCCTTTTTTTTCAACAGATACTGCATCAGCGTTGCGTGCAAACGAAATAAATGCTGAAGTCATTTTAAAGGCCACAAAAGTTGACGGGGTTTATGATATGGACCCCGTAAAAAACTCCCGGGCAAAGAGATTTGAGGAATTGACGTACAGTGCAGTGCTTGACAGGAAGCTTGGGGTCATGGACTTAACAGCAATTACTCTGTGCATGGACAACAGCCTGCCAATAATCGTTTTCGACTTGAAGGTGGAGGGGAATATATACAAAGCGGTATTGGGAGAAACAATAGGGACATATATAAGAGGTTAAGGCATGGAAAAAAAAATCTTAGAGGAACTGAAAGAAGAGATGAAAAAAAGCCTGGATGCCCTTGCAAAGGAGTTCAGCAAAGTAAGAACCGGCAGGGCTTCAATTTCCCTTCTCGATGCTGTGAGAGTTGATTATTTCGGCACACCCACCCCATTGAATCAGCTTGCAACACTTTCAATCCCTGAATCAAGGCTTATTACAATTCAGCCCTGGGATCTGAAAACAGTAAAAGAGATTGAAAAGGCAATTCAGAAAGCCGACCTTGGCCTTACACCGTCAAACGATGGTAAAATCATACGGGTTACCATTCCCCCGTTGACCGAGGAACGGAGAAAAGACCTTGTAAAAATTGTTAAAAAAATGGAAGAAACTTCAAAGGTTTCAATCAGAAATCACAGAAGAAAGACAAATGATAATTTAAAATCACTTAAAAACAACAAGGAGCTTTCCGAAGATGACCTTTACAAGTTCCAGGAGGAAGTTCAAAAAATCACAGATGAATATATTATAAAATGTGCTGAGATAACAAAACAGAAGGAAGAGGAGATACTGGAATTTTAGTTTGATTTTTTGTGCGAGATGATCATCCATTCATGCATTTAAATATTTTACTATTAATATTAAAGGAGGTGATTTATAGTGGCTTATAAAATAATTGATGACTGTGTTTCCTGTGGAACTTGTGCAGAAGAATGCCCCTCTGATGCTATAAAAGAGGGCAATGACAAATACGCTATTGATCCGGAAAAATGTACTGACTGTGGTACGTGTGTAGATGTGTGTCCAACCGAGGCAATAGTAGAAGAATAGGAATATCAAAATGTGCCGGGGCATCCCCCCCGGCACATTTACCCTTCCACAGCTTCAATCAATGCCCTGCATTTTATCCCCTGATCATAATAAAACGACCTGTTGTCAAAAGTTTTTCAATAGCATTGCTAAACCCATGGAAATATTAATGCGTTAGTTTAATCATTCAACTCATAATTGCGACACAGTCTGTTCCCGAAAATTACTCACCGGAAAATAGGCTTGAGATGCGGTTTTTTTTGTGATACTTTGTGGGGATAACATATCTTTTACAATTTTCTTTTACCGGCTTAACCGGATTGGGGCTTAAGCAATATGCATTCTGAAACACTGATTAAGGAAAAACTTCCAAAGCATATAGCGATAATCATGGATGGCAACGGAAGGTGGGCAAAAAATCACTCGCTGAAAAGGATTATGGGCCATAAGAAAGGAATGGACGCTGTTAGAGAGGTTGTCAAGACATGTCGTGAACTTGGGATAAAAGTGCTCACCCTTTATGCATTTTCTGCTGAAAACTGGCGAAGGCCTCAATCTGAGATAAAAGCTTTGATGTCTTTATTGAAACTGTATATACGTTCCGAAATAAGCCAGCTTCACAAAAACAACATAAAAGTTAATGCAATTGGCGACCTGCAAAAGCTTCCAAAAGATGTTTTGAAACTGATAAAAGATGGGTTTGACAAGACAAAAAATAACCGCGGCATGGTCTTAAATGTTGCTTTAAGCTACAGCGGGCGTGATGAAATATTACATGCAGTCACTCAAATTGCAGGGAAGGTAAAAGCAAATGAATTGACTCTTTCAGGGATAGATGAGAAAATTTTTTCTCAGCACCTTTATACTGCAGGATTACCTGACCCCGACCTCCTGATCAGAACAAGCGGGGAACTCAGGGTAAGCAACTTTCTGTTATGGCAGATAGCATATACTGAAATATATGTCACGGATGCTTTGTGGCCTGATTTTAAAAAAGAGAATCTTCACAAAGCTTTACTTGAATACCAGCAGAGAAAAAGGCGGTTTGGCTTTACTGATGAGCAGATAAATTCGGGATAAAGGTGTTTTATTCATGCTGAAAAGAGCTTTAACTGCTGTAATTGGAATTCCGGCAGTTATTTTATTCATCAATAACAGCAGTGAAAAGGCTTTTTTTATTTTTGTCCTTTTAACAGCCGCCATAGCCCTTAAGGAATTTTTTTGTATGGCTCAGCCTGATGAAGGCATTTGGGGCAAAGGTCTTGGCATACTGTTAGGTTGTATTGTCCTGACCTCTTTTTTTTTGGACTCGCACATTTCTCCTGAAAACAGTTCATCCTTTTACTTCCTGTCTGCAGGGGCTTGTGCCTTAAGTCTTATTACGCTTTTCTTCTACCACTTTTTTTTTACCGGTAATAAACTGAAAGCTCTTGACCTGATTGTTGTAAAAATTTTTGGTATTTTCTATATTGCACTTCTATTCTCATATGTTATTCTGATAAGGGCCCTGCCTGATGGTGTTGAGCTTGTTTTTTTTCTCATTTTTATCACATGGGCAGGTGACACCGGAGCATATATTATTGGCAGCTGGATAGGGAAAAGAGCTTTGTGCCCTGATATCAGCCCTAAAAAAACCATAGAAGGAGCCTTTGGCAGTGCTTTCTTCGGAATATTAACAGCAATTCTGTTTAAAATGTTTTTTTTAAAACAGATGAGCATACTCCACTGCCTTATGCTTGGATTTGGCATTAACATTATGAACCAGTTCGGCGACCTGAGTGAATCAATGATTAAAAGATCCTTTGGCGCAAAAGATTCCGGCTCTGTTCTGCCGGGACACGGGGGGATGCTTGATAGAATCGACAGTGTTCTTTTTGCAGCACCGTTTCTTTTTTATTATATAAAAACAGCAATGCCTGGAATATGAAAATCGCAATTCTTGGATCTACCGGGTCCATAGGCACCAGCACCCTTGAAATTATTGAGAAGTATCACGATAGATATGAAGTTGTTGCCCTTGCAGCAGGCAAAAATGAAGCTCTGCTTGCCAGGCAAATAGAGCAGTTTAATCCCCGGCTTGCATGCATTACTGAAGAAGACTCGGCGATGAGGCTGAGGTCTCTTACAGGCAGGTCAAAATCTGTTGAGATAGTATCCGGCGCTGATGGCATGACAAGAGTAGCATCACTGCCTGATGCAGATATTGTTGTAGCGGCCATTTCAGGTTCTCCGGGGCTTCTGCCGACAATCGCAGCTGTAAGGGCGGGAAAAACAGTAGCACTTGCGAATAAAGAATCCCTGGTAATGGCCGGCAGTCTGATTACTGACGAGGCAAGGCGGTATAAAAGCAAAATAATTCCTGTTGACAGCGAACACAGTGCAATATTTCAGTTGCTCAATGGCCGTAGCAGGAATGATATAAAAAAAATTATTTTAACTGCCTCTGGCGGTCCGTTCTTAAACCATACAAAGGAAGAGCTTGACAAGGTACTGCCTGAAGATGCCCTGAAGCATCCTCGATGGAAGATGGGAAATAAGGTAACAACGGATTCTGCTTCGTTAATGAACAAGGCTCTGGAAATAATTGAGGCATACTGGCTTTTTGGATTGCCACAGGAAAAAATAAGTGTTGTAATTCATCCCCAGAGTATTATTCACTCAATGGTAGAGTTGATTGACGGAACAGTATTTGCTAAGCTTTCACAACCTGACATGAAGGGACCGATTGCCTATGCCCTTTCATGTCCTGAAAGACTTCGTGATACAGTTGCTCCCCTTGATTTTTCCATGATTGGCAAGCTCACATTCAGCGAACCTGACATGGAAAGATTTCCGTCTCTTAAGCTTGCTTACAGGGCCCTCAAACAGGGCGGTCTTGTTCCGTCGGTTATGAATGCTGCAAATGAAGTTGCCGTAGAAAAGTTTCACGAGAGGGTCTTAAAGTTTTCTTCTATCCCAGTGCTTACGGAAAAAGCAATGGATAGATTTAAAAATGAAAAAACCTTAAATCTGGAAAACATTCTGTGGGCTGGCGATTGGGCCCGCCAGGAATCGGAAAAAATTGCAGAGGAATTAAAAAAAGGATAGAAAGCCGTGGAAAATATTATTGGAATCTTTGTAAACTATATCATACCTGCTTCAATACTTCTCGGTGTTATAATCTTTGTGCATGAGCTGGGGCATTTTATCGTAGCAAAACTTGCTGGGGTCAGGGTGTTGAAATTTTCCCTTGGATTTGGTCCTAAAATTTTCGGGAAAAAAATTGGCGATACTGAATATCTGCTTTCACTGCTGCCCCTTGGAGGATATGTAAAACCCCTTGGCGAGGCTCCTGACGACCCGGTTGAGGAAAAAGACAAACCCTATGCATTGAACAATCAAAGCAAATCAAAAAGGTTTGCCGTACTGTTTGCGGGATCTTGTTTTAACCTGATATTCGCCACAATAGTATTTGCCTGTATTTACATGGTTGGCACACCAATGCTCATTCCACGAGTGGGTCAGGTTCTTGACGATTCCCCTGCAAAACATGCGGGCATCAAGGAGGGAGACACTATTGAGTATGTTAACGGAAAAAAAATCGAGCTTTGGACTGAGCTGATAGAGGTTGTTGAAAACAGCAATGGTGAAAAACTGACAATTCAGGTAAGAAGAAACGACTCGACATTTACTGCTGACCTGACACCGCAGCTGGTACCTGCCAAGAATATTCTGGGAGAAAACATAGAAACTTACAGGATCGGCATAGCCAGTTCTTCTTCAAAAGATTCTTTTATTATAAAGAAATATAATCCTGCTGTTGCATTATGGATGGGCATAAAGGACACGTCCAAGTGGTCAAAACTTACCCTGATGGGCCTTGGAATGCTTATTAAAAACCCCGTGGAGAGAAGGCAGGACATAGGCGGGCCTATTCTCATCGGCAAACTTGCCGGGGATTTTGCCAGGGTTGGCCTGGCAAGTTTTACCCTGCTTATGGCCATGATAAGCGTTAATATCGGTATTCTCAACCTGCTCCCCATACCCATCCTTGACGGGGGACACATCCTTTTTCTCTGCATTGAAGCTGTAAAGGGCAGCCCGGTTAACATCAGGAAAATAGAGATTGCCCAGCAGGTTGGCCTTGCGCTGCTTCTTATGCTGATGGCTTTTGTTTTTTACAATGACATAACGCGATTCATACCGGGATGAGATGGTGAAAAAAGAGATAAAGGTACTGGCTATTGATTCTGCAACCCGCGCCTGCAGTGCAGCATTGGTTCTGGATGGTGTTGTAGCCGGTGAAAACTTTCTTTACGGTCAAAAAAATCATTCTGAAAATCTTATGACTTTAATTGATGATCTGTTCAGAAACACCGGTGTTTCACCCGAAGATATTGATCTTGTTGCTGTTTCATCAGGACCCGGCTCTTTTACCGGGCTGCGTGTCGGTATAAGCACAGCCCAGGGGCTTGCTTTTGCCCTCGGGAAAGACCTTGCAGGGATTTCAACTCTTGACATTCTTGCTTTTCAGGCTAACATTGGTTTCGGATATATATGCCCTATGATAGATGCTAAAAAAAATCAGATTTTTACATGCCTGTATAAATGTTCAGGAAGCAAACTGCCTGAAAAAACAATTGATAAAACAGTTGTTGAACCTGAAAAGTGGTTAATGACAATAAACAGCCATAAGCCGGTTTTATTCCTGGGGGATGGGGCATGGTGCTATCATGAAGCAATAGAGACTGCATTCAGGGGAGACTATACCCTGCTGCCGCCATTTTCCGGTATTCCAAGGGCATCAACCCTTGGCTGTATTGCAGTGGAAAGACATTTGAAAAACAGGAAAAATGAATTGGACGAAATTGTTCCGTTTTACATAAGACCACCTGATGCAGAGGCAAACTTAAGAAAAAAAAGCGGGAGCTTTAATCCTGCAACTCACAAAAAATAGATAAGCATTTTTTATGAGGTCATTAAAAAATAATCTGTTATATACTTAAAATGATAATCTGTTGCTCCTGATTTTTGACTTTTTGCTGGGTAACCGTTGTTAATTACCCATAAAAATATAATTTCTCAGACAAGGTGATATTTAAATGGAAGAAAAAGAGCTTAAACTTATAGAAAAGTATATTTCTGCTGACGATGAGTTGAGGAGCGAGATGGAGGAACACCAGAAATATGAGACAATCCTGGAGGAATTCAATAAAAGAATTCATCTAACCCCTGAAGAGGAGCTGGAACAGAAAAGGATCAAAAAACTGAAATTAAAGGGAAGGGATAAAATAGAAAAAATTCTGGCTAAATACATGGATCAGGAACCTGGATAGCTGTTAATGTCATGCTGTTACACAAACTGTGTTTACCGGAATAACAGCTCGGGTAAAACCAGTATAACCTGTTATTTAAAATAAATGAACGGAGAAATCAGTGAAACTTAATGGGGCACAGATATTATTAGAATGCTTACTCAGGGAAAAAGTTAAAGTTATTTTTGGATATCCGGGTGGTTCTGTCCTTGATGTGTACAATGCTCTTTATGATTCAAAAATCAAACATATACTGGTTCGCCACGAACAGGGGGCTGTTCATGCTGCGGATGGATACGCACGTGTTTCCGGCGATGTGGGGGTATGCCTGGTAACATCAGGGCCTGGAGCTACAAATACCGTAACAGGCCTGGCAACTGCATACATGGATTCAATACCTGTAGTTGTGCTTACCGGCCAGGTTCCCACCAGGCTGATAGGAAATGATGCTTTTCAGGAAGCTGACATTGTGGGAATTACACGCCCGTGCACCAAACATAATTATCTGGTAAGGAATGCAAAAGAACTGCCCGGAGTTATAAAAGAAGCATTCTACATTGCCCGTTCCGGACGTCCCGGCCCGGTGCTTGTTGATCTTCCAAAGGATATATTAGGGAAGACCATGGATTTTCAATTCAGTGACAAGGTTAATATCAAGGGCTATAAGCCCACATATAAAGGAAACAGGCGACAGATAACCAGAGCGCTTGAGGAAATTTTACAGGCAAAAAAACCTGTTATTTATGCAGGTGGTGGCGTTATACTGGCAAATGCATCAAACGAGCTGAGTAAACTGGCAAAGGCCCTGAAGATACCCGTAACCATGACTCTTATGGGTCTTGGCTGTTTCCCGGGAGCACATCCATTGTCGTTAGGCATGTTAGGTATGCATGGGACATACAGTGCCAACATGGCGGTAACGAACTGCGACCTTTTAATCGGGATAGGAGCGCGCTTTGATGACAGGGTTACAGGAGACCTGAATGCATTTGCAGCCTCGGCAAAAATCATTCATGTGGATATTGACCCAACATCTATCAGCAAAAACATAAAGGTCGACATCCCTATCGTTGGCAATGCAAGGGATATTTTAAAAGAGTTTCTTGAAGATATAGGTAGTAAAAAAGTAAAAATGTCTGCAAGGAAGCAATGGTTAGATGAAATTGACAGCTGGAAGTCAAAGCATTCCCTGGCCTACAAAATGGACAAAACGATCAAACCTCAGTTTGTCATTGAAAAAATATATGAAATCACAAAAGGCAAAAGCATTATTGCAACGGAGGTCGGTCAAAACCAGATGTGGTCTGCACAGTACTTTACTTTTGACAAGCCAAGAAAATTTCTGACATCCGGGGGTTTGGGGACAATGGGCTATGGCTTCCCCGCAGCCATTGGAGCCCAGGTTGCTGATCCAAAGGCAACCGTAATAGATATTGCCGGGGACGGAAGCATTCAAATGAATATTCAGGAACTGGCTACTGCTGTTCAGTATAATCTTCCTGTAAAGATAGCAATCCTTAACAATTATTCTCTCGGAATGGTAAGACAGTGGCAGCAGCTTTTTTACAAAAAAAGGTACTCACACTCAACATTTGAAAAGCACCCTGATTTCGTAAAGCTTGCAGAAGCATATGGTGCTGCAGGGCTGCGCGCAACAAAACCGGATGAAGTAGGACCTGTTATCAGGAAGGCTCTTTCAATTCCAAAACCGGTAATAATAGAATTCATAGTTGAACAAGAAGAATGCGTTTATCCAATGGTTCCTGCAGGAGCACCAATCAGTAAGATGCTTCTTCTCTGATTATAAGGAGAAAACATAAAATGCGTCATACAATTTCTGTGCTGGTTGACAACAAGCCGGGGGTACTGGCAAGGGTTGCCGGCCTTTTCAGCGGCAGGGGATTTAATATTGAATCACTTTCTGTAAATGAGACTCTGGATCCCTCAATGTCCCAAATGACAATTATAACAAGGGGTGACGATCGTATATTAGAGCAGATTAATAAACAGCTCAATAAGCTTATTGATGTTATAAAAGTCATAGATTTTCAGAGCGGAGAGTGCAGATTCATCGGCCGTGAACTTGCCCTTATAAAGGTGAATGTCGGCGACCACAGGCGCGCTGAGATATTAAGTATTATCGATATTTTCAGGGGTAAGGTAGTGGACGTAAGCCGAAATCATTACACGGTTGAAGTTACCGGCGACGAAGAAAAGATTGGTGCTATTATCGATCTTTTCAAGCCAATAGGCATTAAGGAGATAGTAAGAACAGGCACGGCAACATTGCCAAGGGAGAATAAACCCGAATGATTAAAAATTATAACCCCAAAAGACATTACAGAAAAAAGGGCCACAGAATTAACACCCTGAAAAAGGGGGTATATATACTGCCCAACTTTTTAACGTCCCTGAGCCTTCTTTGTGGATTTTATTCAGTCGTTTCAACCATGAATGGTAAATTTATTCTTTCAGCATGGGCAATTGTCGTAGCAGCAGTGTTTGACGGTCTTGACGGAAGAATAGCCAGGATGACCCATACCACTACAAAGTTTGGTGTTGAATATGATTCTCTTGCAGACCTTGTTTCCTTCGGGGTTGCACCCGCTGTTTTAGCCTATGGGCTGGTTTTGAATCAGTATGGAAGGTGGGGATGGCTTGCAGCATTTCTTTATGTTGCGTGCGGGGCCATCAGGCTTGCCAGGTTCAACACCCTGGTAAATTCTGTTACGAGCAGCTTTTTCCAGGGGCTTCCGATACCTGCTGCTGCAGGAATGGTTGCATCAAACGTCGTCTTCTGCTTCTATTTTAACATAGAAGACATGAAGCTCCTGAGCATTTTTTTGCTCCTGACAATATATTTGCTGGCTTTTTTAATGGTGAGCACAATAAGGTTTAAGAGTTTCAAGGATCTTGATTTAGGAAAAAGAAAACCTTTCAGTGCAGTAATTGCAGCAATTCTGCTAATCTGTGTTGTTGCTTCAGAACCACAAATCATGCTTTTCACAATCGCGTTTACATATGTTCTTTCAGTACCGGCAGGCTACCTTGTTTACCTTACAAAAAAGAATCGGGTTAAAAAACATAATGTTGTAAATACAGAGGACAAAGATGGCTGGCAGGAAACAAAAAGATAATAAGGTAAAAATATTTGACACAACCCTCAGGGACGGCGAACAGTCTCCTGGCAACACAATGAACATTCAGGAAAAGCTCCGGGTTGCCAGACAGCTTGAAATCCTTGGTGTTGATATTATTGAGGCAGGGTTTCCCATTGCATCCCAGGGTGATTTTGATGCGGTAAAGCAAATTGCAAAAACAATAAAAAAAAGTGTTGTTGCCGGGCTTGCCAGAGCAAACAAAAAGGACATTGACCGGGCATGGGAAGCAATAAAAAATGCCAGAAAACCCAGAATACACACTTTTATTTCAACATCAGAAATTCATCTGAAATACCAGCTTCGCATGACAAGGAAAGAGGTTTTAAAGATTGCCGTAAAGTCTGTGAAACGTGCAAAGAAGTATACGCCGAATGTTGAGTTTTCAGCAATGGATGCAACGAGAAGTGACAGGGATTATCTCTGCAGGGTTTTCGCTGAAGTTATAGATGCAGGGGCAACAACGCTTAACGTCCCCGATACTGTAGGTTATGCTGTGCCTGCCGAGTTCGGGGAGTTGATCAGTTATCTCATGGAAAATGTGCCGAATATTTCAGATGCGACCATAAGCGTGCACTGCCATAATGATCTTGGGCTGTCAGTTGCAAATTCTCTTGCTGCTGTTGCAAATGGCGCAAGGCAGGTGGAGTGCACCATCAACGGCATTGGCGAACGTGCCGGCAATGCATCTCTTGAAGAAATTGTCATGGTTCTGCGTACAAGAAAGGATCTTTTCCAGACAGATACAAGTATCTTAACCGAAAAAATATATCCCTCAAGCAGGCTGATAACATCAATTACCGGGGTTCCTGTCCAGCCCAACAAGGCAATCGTAGGGGCTAATGCCTTTGCTCACGAGTCAGGCATTCACCAGGACGGACTGTTAAAAGAAAAAGAAACCTATGAGATAATGACACCACAATCCATAGGCATGATGAAAAGCAGTCTTATTATCGGCAAACACTCCGGCAGCCATGCCTTCCGTAAAAGGGTTGAGGAGCTGGGTTATAAGCTTACTGCGGAAGAGTTGAAAAAAGCTTTTCAGCGTTTTAAGGATCTGGCTGACAAAAAAAAGGAGGTTTTTGATGAAGACATTGAGGCCATCGTAGCTGATGAAATTCTCAGGGCCCCTGATGTATATAAACTTCTTAACCTTAATGTTGTCAGTGGCACTGTTGCTATTCCAACTGCAACAGTTGAGATTGAGGCTAACGGCAACATTATCAAGGATGTCGGGTTTGGAGACGGGCCCGTTGATGCTGCTTTTAAAACCATTGCAAAAGTTACAAAAACAAAAAGCAGGCTTTTGAAATATATTGTAAACTCCATAACCGGCGGCACGGATGCGCAGGGTGAGGTTACTGTTCGGCTTGAAGAGGATGGCACTGTGGTCGTTGGCCAGGGTGCCCATATGGATATAATTATGGCAAGTGCCTTTGCATATGTTAATGCTTTAAACAGGATAGAACAGATTAAAAAAAATCTCTTAAGGGGAGTTACCACTAAAAATGGGAATGACAATTGTTGAAAAAATACTTGCCCAACATGCCGGCCTTGAAAGTGTCAAACCAGGTCAGCTGATTGAGGCCAGGGTTGATCATGTTCTGGCAAATGACATTACAGCGCCCATTGCCATAAAACAGTTCAATAATGCCGGCGCAAAAAAAGTTTTTGACAGGGAGCGCATTATTCTTGTCCCGGATCATTTTGCACCGAACAAGGATATAGCGTCAGCAGAGCAGTGCAAAATTTTAAGGGACTTTTCCCGCAAGCATGACCTCACGCATTATTTTGAAGTTGGGCGGATGGGTGTAGAACATGCCCTTCTTCCCGAACAGGGCATTATACTGCCAGGCGAAATTATCATTGGAGCAGACAGCCACACCTGCACGCACGGTGCCCTTGGTGCGTTTGCTACCGGGGTTGGAAGCACTGATGTTGCAGCTGCCATGATTACGGGTGAACTCTGGTTTAAGGTCCCTGAAACCATAAAGTTTGTCTTCAGCGGAAAACTTAACACATGGGTTACTGGAAAGGACATTATACTCTATACAATAGGGGATATCGGTGTTGACGGTGCGCTTTACAAGGCCATGGAGTTCACAGGAAATGTAACAGACAGCCTTTCAGTTGAGGCAAGGCTCACTATTGCCAACATGGCAATTGAAGCAGGTGCAAAATGCGGCATATTTAAACCTGATGAAAAAACCTTCAACTACCTTAAAGAACGCTCTGACAGTGCTTATACCCCATGTTACAGTGACGAGGATGCAGGCTATGTGGAAACAAGGGAGTATAATGTAGAAAACATTGAGCCTCAGGTCGCTTTTCCGCATTCTCCTGATAATACGCGTCCCATCAGCGAGGTTGGAAACATTCCGGTGCAGCAGTCAGTTATCGGTTCATGCACAAATGGCCGCATAGAAGACCTGCGTGTTGCAGCGGAAGTTTTAAAAGGCAGAAAGACTAACAGGGACGTCAGGCTTATTATTATTCCTGCAACACAGAAAATATACAGGCAGGCAATGGAAGAGGGCTTGCTGGAAATATTCCTTGAAGCTGAGGCAGCAGTCAGCACCCCTACCTGCGGACCGTGCCTTGGCGGACACATGGGGATACTGGCAAAAGGCGAGGCTTCAATTGCTACAACAAACAGAAATTTTGTGGGCAGGATGGGCCATCCTGAAAGCAGTGTCTACCTTTCAAACCCGGCGGTTGCTGCAGCTTCTGCAGTATTGGGCCGTATTGCCTCACCTGAGGAGCTGTGAAAGCACTGCACAACATATTAAGCTCCCTTTTTTAAAAAAAGGAAAAGAATTATAGAGGATATATTAATCATGGAATTAAAGGGAAGAGTCTGGAAATTCGGGAAAAACATCAATACTGATGAAATAATACCTGCTCGCTACCTTAACACCTCTGATCCGTCCGAACTGGCAAAGCACTGCATGGAGGATGCTGATCCTTTGTTCCCGGAGAAAGTTAAAAATGGGGATATCATTGTTGCAGGTTCAAATTTCGGCTGTGGATCGTCAAGAGAGCATGCCCCTATAGCCCTTAAGGCTTCCGGGGTATCCTGTGTTATTGCTTCCAGTTTTGCGCGGATATTTTATCGAAATGCTTTTAACATGGGACTGCCTATCCTTGAATGTCCCGGAGCCGTTGGCTGTATCGATGAAGGTGATGTTGTTCAGATATCCCTGGACAGCGGGGCAATTACTGTTGAAAAAGATGGCAGAAAGCTGATGGCACAGCCTGTTCCTGAATTTATGCAATCGCTTCTGCGTGAAGGCGGACTCATGAACTATGTAAAGAAAAAGACAAACTTGTAACAGCAGCTGAAAGGTCAGGATATGTATAAAATAGCAGTAATACCAGGGGACGGAACAGGTCCGGAAGTTGTAACAGAAGGTCTGAAGGTTTTAGGCTCTGTGGCCAAAAAAAAAGATATCAAGTATGAAGTTGTTAACTATGACTTAGGGGGGGAACGCTATAAAAAGACCGGTGAACTCGTTCCGGAGAGTGTGCTTCAGGATCTCAGGACATGCAGCGCCATATACCTTGGTGCAATCGGCCACCCTGATGTTAAGCCTGGAATTCTCGAAAAAGGCATTCTCCTGAAAATGCGTTTTGACCTTGACCTGTACATTAATTTAAGACCAGTAAAGCTCTTTCCAGGGGTTGAAACCCCGATTAAGGATAAGGAGCCCGGGGATATTGATTATGTTGTAGTCAGGGAAAATACTGAGGGGCTTTATACAGGGTCAGGAGGGTTTTTGAAAAAAGGAACCCCTGATGAGGTTGCCATTCAGGAGTCAATAAACACGCGCAAAGGTATTGAACGGTGCATCAGATATGCCTTTGATTTCTGCCGGAAGCGCAACAAGGACAATAAACTCACCCTGTGCGGCAAAACAAATGTTTTGACCTATGCTTTTGATCTGTGGCAAAGGACATATGATGATGTGGCAAAAGAATACCCCGATATCACTCCTGATTATGCACATGTTGATGCAATCTGCATGTGGATGGTAAAGAATCCGGAATGGTTTGACGTGATCGTTACAGATAATATGTTCGGGGACATAATAACAGATCTGGCAGCCATGACACAGGGCGGCGTCGGCGTTGCAGCAGGCGGCAATATTAATCCCTCAGGTGTTTCCATGTTTGAGCCAATGGGTGGCTCTGCACCGAAATATACCGGAAAAAATGTGATTAACCCCATTGCATCTGTTTCAGCTTTGCAAATGATGCTTTTTTTCCTTGGGGAAGACGAGGCAGCACTGCTTGTTGAATCAGCCATAAAAAAAGTAATAAGCCAGGACATGAAAAGCATGGCAGCCGGGCAGATGGGGCACAGCACAAGCGAAGTAGGTGACCTGCTTGCAGATTTTATTGCAAAATCTTAACAAAAGACCTGAATAAAAAAAGCCCGTTTAAAACGGGCTTTTTTTATTAATGGAACAACACAAAATGAACGTGGCTAAAAAACCAATCATTCTCTTCTGCATTCTTTACCTTTCCCTGCTCGCTTTTTCCGGGTGCAGCCAGGGTGATAAAAAATCAGACACCAGGTCACTGAACAGCAATACAGACAAAAAGAACGGGGCCGGGTATACAACAAGAAAAATCAGGCTTCAAAAAATCCCTGATCAAATCCATGCTGTTGGAATTGTAAAAGCATACAGGGAAGTTGAAATAACTCCTGAAATTTCAGGCAAGATTAAAAATATTTATTTCAATGTGGGAGATAATGTCAGGCAGGGTGATATACTGTCTGACATTGAGGATGACTCGAAATTAATATCCCTGAAGAAAAAAAGTGCCCTCTTGAATAAAGCTGCGGCAACCACAAAAAAAGCTCTTAAAGATGCCTTGAAGGGTCGTACCCTTTACAAGCAAGGTGTTATTTCAAATTCCGAGTCTGATGACATTTTGCTTGAGAAACAGATAGCTGAGGCTGAGCTTAATTTAGCCAGGGCTGAGGTCATGGCTGCTGAAAAAGAATTAGAAGACACAAAAATTACTGCACCGTTTGATGGGAAAATAGCATTAAAGGATGTGGAAATCGGCATGCTGGTTACACCTGGACAGAGTATTTTTACACTGGTTAACATAAAAAAGGTTAAGATTATTGTTAATATATCTGAACTGGACATCAGTAAAATTTCAGTGGGTGACAAGGCGGAGATACTGCTGGACAGCCTTCCCAATGATGTTTTTTCCGGAACAGTTGAAACAATCGGTTTAAAAGCTGACGACTCTTCCAGGACATTCCCGCTGGAAATTGTTGTTTTAAATGACAGTGAAAAGCTGCTGCCGGGAATGGTTACAAGTGTCACTGTTAAATCAAAAAAGCCTAAAGATGTAATTATGATTTCCAGAAAGGCAGTCAGAACTGTAAGCGGAATTAAAGTGGTATATCTTATGAATCAGGGAAAAATTGAGGAGAGAATAGTATATACCGGGGAAGAAATTGGTGACAGTGTTGTTATAGAAAAAGGGTTAAATGAAGGAGACAACCTGATTATTTCAGGAATTTGAACATGCAATGTAATTGATCTTCTCAGTTGTAAATCAGTATCCGCAATTTGCAGTCCATAACAGGTGATATTTCACAATGTCTATTCCAGATTTTTCCATACGACAGTCGGTCCTTGTAAATCTCTTTATGATTCTTGTAGTCATGGCCGGCCTCTTTGCTTTCAACAGCATATCCAAAGAAGAATTCCCTGAAATTTCTTTAAACGGCGTAACCATTACAACCACCTACCAGGGCGTGTCATCTGAAGAGATTGAAGAACTCATCACAAAACCCATTGAAGAGGAGATAAATGATGTTGATGATATTGACAGTATTACATCATTTTCTTCTGAGGGGAGATCTGTCATTAATGTAGACTTTAAGCTGGAAGCCGGCGACATTTACCGTAAACTCCAGGAGGTTCAGACAGAAGTTGATAAGGTAACTGGTTTGCCGGATGAGGCTGATGAGCCTGAAATAAAGGAAGCAAAACACCTCTTTCATCTGGTCACCGTAGCTGTTGTTGGAGAGGGGATGGAAAGACAGCTCAAGGAAGCAGTCAGTGATATGGTATATGATTTTAAAAAGATTTACGGTGTGGGTGAGGTTGAGGTAATGGGTGAGCGCGAACGGGAAATATGGGTTGAGGTGGACCCTGCAAGACTGGAAAGTTACAGCCTTTCATTAGATGACGTGATACGAGCCTTAAAAACAAACAATTTAAACCTGCCGGGTGGAACCATCAAACTTTCCCGGGAGGAAATAATAGTCCGTACTGTAGGCGAAATCAGTTCAGTCAGGGAAATAGAAAATGTTGTAATTCGAAAAGGCCGAACAGGAGGCCATGTTTATATCAGGGACATTGCTGTTGTAGCAGACACATTTGCAGAGCCCACTGTTATTTCCAGGTTAAATGGCAGAAAGAGCTTCAATATAAGCATTCGGAAAAGTAATGTGGGTAACATTGTTGATATTGTCAAGGATGTAAAACAGGCTGCAATGCGTTACAATAAAAGACTTCCACCCGGGGCCGAAATTCTGTTTGCGAATGATAATTCTGTTTATCTGCAGAAAAGGCTTAATATTTTGTATACAAACGGCCTTTCAGGGCTTTTGCTTGTGCTTGTAAGTCTTTTTGTTTTTATCGGAACCCGCCCTGCTGTTGTTACTGCCCTTGGAATGCCTGTTGCCTTTTGCGCCACCATGATTTTGATGGATCTGTTTAACATTACTGTCAACTCCCTTTCACTGTTTGCCATTATAATTGTATTGGGCATGATCGTAGATGATGCGATAATAGTAACTGAAAATGTTTACCGCTACATTGAAAGCGGCTTACCGGTTAGAGAGGCAGCCCTGCTTGGGGCGCAGGAAGTGTTCTGGCCTGTAGCAGCCTCTGTAGGCACTACTATTGCAGCATTTATGCCCATGATTATGATGACCGGACCTCTTGGAAAATTCATGAGCATAATACCACAGGTCGTAACATTTGCCCTTGCAGCATCTCTCTGGGAGGCTTTTTTCATACTCCCGTCACATCTTGCAGAGTTTTCCCGTCCTGTCCGGAACAAAATCAATCGTGGTGCGGGAGGTAAATGGTTTCAGACCTTACAGGAATTTTACAGTAAAATTTTAAGGGGATTTTTACAGCGAAGATACTTTGCTGTGGTTGCTGTTGTCTGCCCGGCAGTCTTAATTCTTTTCACTGCAGTTGGAACTTTGGATTTTGTTCTTTTCCCCAATCAGGACTTTGACGTGTTTTTATTGAAAGTTGAAATGCCGGCCAGCACCAGGATTAACCAGACAAAAACAGTAACATCTCAGGCGGAAAAATTTCTTCTGGATTTACCTCCTGATGAAATGCTCTCTGTAGAGACGAATATAGGTTTAAAAACTGCAAATCTTGGAATAAAGGAGGGTGGTTTTGAATATGGCAGTAATTTTGCTCAGTCCAGAATTCACATGACCGATTATCAGAGGAGAAAACGCAGTGGTGAAGAAATTATGCGCTTCATACGCAAGAAAATTCTCACGCTGAAAACTCCTCATTTTTTTAAGCTGGACAAGGAAATGGCAGGACCTCCTGTGGGCAAGGCAGTAGCTGTACGAATTATGGGAGACGATTTCAATGTACTTCGTACCATCTCCCGGAAGGTTATTGAAGAACTGAATAATATAAAGGGTGTCAAGGATATTGAGGATGATTTTCGCCCCGGTAAGATTGAAATAAAAATTATTGTTGATGAGGACAAAGCCGCTCTTTACAACCTTAATGTTGAGACAATAGCTCAAGCGGTAATGTATGCTTACAAGGGAGGCATTGCTACAGAACTCAGGGAAGACAATGACGAGACAGATATTGTGGTTAAATTCAATGAAAACTTCAGGAATAATCTCAGCGCTGTACTTGACATTAAAATTCCCGACAATGAAGCCAATATGATACCACTGAAAAACATGGCTTCAATTGAACTGTCACGCGGGTATGGAAAAATCAGAAGGTATGATGAAAAAAGGGTAATCACAGTTACAGCCAATATTGAGTCTGGTCTCAACACCTCCCGGAATGTTAACCGTGAAATAAAAAACAGGATGACAGGGTATATGGAGAAATTTACAGGATACATCCTTAAATATGGAGGGGAGTATGAGGACACACAGAAATCAATGCAATCATTGATACGGTCTTTCATACTGGCAATTTTTCTGATTTACATGATTATAGCAGGTACCTTCAAGTCTTTTATCCAGCCATTCATGTTGATGTTTACAATCCCGTTTTCTGTTGTCGGGGTTTTTGTTGGCCTTGTTGTAACGAGAACACCTATAGGCATGATGTCTTTCCTGGGAATTATTGCACTTGCAGGCATTGTTGTTAATGACTCAATAGTGCTTATTGACTTCATAAACAGACATATGACAGAAGCAGGAAACAGAATTGATGCAATAATTGATGCCAGCAGGAAAAGACTCAGGCCTATCCTTCTGACATCCATTACTACAATATTAGGGCTTATGCCCCTTGCTCTGGGCATATTTGGCAAAGAACGAATGCTGACTCCCATGGCAATCTCAATAGTCTGGGGCCTGACTTTTTCCAGTATCTTCACCCTTCTGTTAATTCCATGCCTTTATGCAATAATTGATGATATCAAAAACAGGTTGTGGAAAAAACAGCATGGGGTTGTTTGATTCATTGTTCCATATATTTTTCCATGCTTTTTTTTATTGATACATCATTAGCCCTGTGCTATCATTTTATAAATGTTTACTTATTAATATTAATCCTGACCTTTCATCAAAATGAGAAAAAGCAGCAAAACAGACATTTTTTGCTGGAAAGAGTCCAGGTCAGATGTCCTGCATTAGGGAAAACAGATGAATATAAAAGTACTGTATCTGGCTAACATTGTTATATGCTGCCTGTTAGCCTCAAGCTGTGCTCTGCATAAATGTGCCGTGCCAGCATCAGTGCCTGAAGATATGGTCCTGGTTCCGGCCGGAGAATTTATCATGGGCAACAACAATGACTTTTATGACAACGACAATGATGAAATGCCCCGGCACGTGGTCAACCTGCCATCCTTTTACATTAACAAGTATCCTGTAACTAACTATCAATACAAAAAATTTGTTGATGCCACAGGGCACAAAACTCCCCGCTACTGGGGTAAATCAGGCAAATTCTCTCCTGAAAAAGCAAACCACCCGGTTGTTGGCATATCTTTCCCTGATGCACAGGCCTATGCTGCCTGGAAAGGCAAGCGCCTGCCAACTGAGGAAGAATGGGAAAAAGCAGCCCGGAGCACAGATGCGCGGCGCTGGCCATGGGGTAATCTGTTTGATTACTCAAAGGCAAATGTAGGCACTAAAGGCACCACCCCTGTGGGCAGCTTCCCTGAAGGCAAAACAATATATGGCGCATATGACATGTCCGGGAATGTCTGGGAATGGGTGGACAGCTGGTACGAGTTATATCCTGGCATATCTGAAAACAAAAGTGTTGAGCAATTGCTGGGTAAAAAAAATAAAGTAGTTAGGGGCGGGTCATTTGCCAGTGATATCGGCAGTGCGAGATGCGCAGACCGTGGTGTGAAAAAAATAAAAGACTCGGGAACTACTTTAGGCTTCAGATGCGCAAGGGATGTTCCAGGCTATGAGGACTATCGAAGTGCTGCCCGGCTGATTGCCCGGGCCAAAAAGCTTAAGGCCAGGGCTGAGCTTGACATTACTGCATATGAAGATCACAGACTATCACGTCTCATTATGAGAAATGCCGAAAGCCTGATGGTTCAGGCCTCTGCTAAATTTCAAGCCAATGATTTTTCAGGAGCCATGGAGCTGGCCGGGGAAGCAAACAAAAAAATAAAGACAGCTCACCAGTTAGCCCTTGATTTTAAAAAAATAAAACATGCTGAAAAAAAAGCACTGATTGAAAAAACACTTACAGAATTTGACTCTTTAATTTCACAACTGCCTGATCAACTGACGCCCAAAGAGTTAAAATTGAAAAAGTGGGCATTAAACCACTTCACTAAGGGCAAACAGTTCTTTGATGATGAGTCCTGGGGTTATGCACAGATGCATGCTTTAATTGCCCTCAAAATGGTTAAAATGATATTAGACCCTGACGCTGTCAGCAGCGCCTCGATTATTACAGGCAATCAGTAATTTCAGAAGGAGAATAACTGGATGGATGTTTTAGCAATTTGCGGAAGTCCCAGAAAAAACATGACTACACATAGTGTTTTGAAGGCTGTGCTGGAAGGCACGGGCAGGTCTTCTGAAATTTTATGGCCTGCTTTTATGAAAATTGGTTATTGTGTGGGATGCCTGAAATGCAAAAACGAAACTCCGGGCAAATGCTGGCAGGATGATGACATGACAATGGCAATTGAGAAAATGTTTGAAGCAAAAGCACTTGTAATAGCTTCCCCGACCTATTTTGGCAATGTTCCAGGGCCTTTGAAAAATTTTTTCGACCGCTCCATCCCTACAAATTATTCCGGCAAAGGTGAAAAGTGGGAAGGTGCCCATGATCATGGAACACGTCCCTTTAAGGACAGGCCAGCTGTAATGTTATGCGTTTCAGGGGGCGCAGACCACGAGCATACTGCAGACAATATACGCAGGGTTCTTGCGTATTATGAGTATAGTATCACAGGAGAATTCTCAGAAGCAATGGCAGGAGCAGTTATCACAAAAGAAGATTTTACGGATATCTATAATGAGCTTTTTGAATTAGGAAAAAGCCTGGACAAGGCTATAAGATAAGTTTATAGCGGTATATTCGTTCAAAATCTGTTTTTATTTACTGCAATTAAATGACCTGACCTCTGAAGCTTCGGAGATTCTGCCCAAAGGTATAAAAAACAGTGGATGACATTAAACTGAACAGGCGAAGAACAAGAAGAGTTTATAGAACCCTTAATGCTCAATACTGCTTCAAAAATCAGCTGGGATTTAAAGACTGTACAATTTTGAATTTCAGTCCGACAGGGGCATCTGTAAAATTTGACAAAAATGAAAAAGTAAATACAGGGGATACTGTTTTTCTGGAAATATTAATTCCACAGGGATTTGAACATATGAGTATTAAAGGGATAATAAAAAGAATCGAAAGGAGGGAAAACGAAATAATTGGTGGTGTCAAATTTAATGAGAAACTAAAAGAAAATATTTTTCTTAAACTATAGGAGGGATAAATATGAAATTTGATACGCGCATTAATTATTCAATTGATAACATCGAACGTTCGATAGTTGCTGACAACCCTGTTGGAACAAAACATTCAGACACACAGAAAAAAAAGCTTTACAGAAAAACTGCAAACAACATCAATAAATTCCCTGAATTGAAAAATCTGGTTGATATCCGGCATATTCATAAATACCCCATTGATCATGTTAAAAACTTTGCCCGCATCGGGTTTCTTCCAAGCAACATTGTTATCAGTGATGACAGGATAAAAGATATGTGCCGGAATCAGTTCTGGACAGTATTCAGGCGTGAAAGAAAAGCTAAAAAAAACGAGATGCGGTTTACCCGCTGCCCTGGCCTGGAGAAACACTCCTCATGCCCCTACTTCTCACCACCGGCAGACAAGGTTCGCGAAAAACTTGACAGGGCAGACATATTTATCGGACTTCAGTCAAAGCTTATCAACAATGTCACTGACACCAGATGGCAGTACCTCACAATAAACCGCCTCAGAGAGGAGATACAGTCAGTATTAGGCACCAAGTCAATAATTCAGCAGTTTGGAGCCGGGCCCTGCCAGGCATGCTATCCTGAGCCCTGTCTTGGAATGGGCAAATGCCGCAAGCCCAAACTCCAGGCACCTGCACTTGAGTCAATGGGAGTTCCTGTGGGCCAGCTCAGCAGGGATTTTGCTCTTCTCACTGGGGACAAATCCTGGGAAATAAGATGGATCAAAAGATTCGGGCTGCCAACCATGACACCTAAGAAGTGGAAGCTTACTTTCGGCTTAGCTGTAAAGCTGCCATCCAAAGCAGGGGCATGCTGAAAATGGTAAAAACAGTTAATAGCAGCAGTGGTGATAAAGATGAACAGATCCGTCAAACCGCTGATGTTGTGGCCGCAAGCAGACTTCAGGAATCAACAAAAAAAGAGCCACTTGTTTTTGATCCTTTTGCCCGTCTCTTTGTTTCCTCCAGGGGAGAAGAAATGCTGGCAATTGCTCTTAAAAGATGGCCTTTCTTTTCTGAATATCTTATGGCCAGGGCTAAATTCTTTGACGACCATTTAAAGAGCTTCTGTGAAAGGGATCATATAGAACAGGTGGTTGCCCTGGGGGTTGGAAATGATATGCGGGCTTTGCGGCTCCCCTTCCTGAAAAACAGGAAAGTTTATGAAATTGACCTGCCTGCCCAGTTAGAGAATAAGACAAAAATCCTGAAAAAAGAGGGGGCTCTCCCGGAAAATGTTGTCTATATTGGAGCTGACATAAAGCAGGTCAACCTTGCTGATATTTTAGCCAAAAACGGGTTTATACCAGAGGAAAAATCAGCTTTTATATTAGAAGGCTTAATCTATTATCTAAGCCCGGAAGCTGTAGATCACCTTTTCCTGCAGATTACTGAAATTCTTTCTGCAGGAAGCATTATTCTGGTTGACCAGATAAGCACTGACATGATTCAAAAATCTTCCGGCTCTCAAAAATCTCCTTATCCTGAAAACCCTGAAACATACCTTACCAGCAGAGGTTTTTCAATTATAGAAAGTGCCTTCCTTGGGGATCTTACAAAACGTTACACAGGCAGGACCAGTAAAGAAAGATGGTGGGCAATAGCCTGTGAGAAGTAGCTGCTCCTGACCCCAAAATCCGTACTTTCCGGGCATTTTTATGGATCTACTGACATACAGGGTTAAGGCAAATTAATAATTTGTTAAAGTTTTTTGACTTTAAATCGACTACCTGATAAGCGAAACGCGGGCATTGACGACTTCATCAACATTAAATTTCATTGAAAATTCATTAATTTTTCCTATAATCTTATATAGATTGTCTCTTTAATTGCCTGGTTCTGCACTATTCATTTTATTTTCGGAAAACTTTCGTTCTAAACATTGATGAAGGCGTAAAAAGTGAAAATTCGGTGGCAAAGTAAAAAGCTTCAAATTCAAGGCGCGCAAATTCTGAGGAATGAGGCGTACTTACTGTATCCCGATTAATGCCGGGAAAGGATGCCGCGCAACACGTCCCGCCTGACGGGATTTACGAAACCAGCAACATTGTTCAGAGAGGTTTGTCAGTGGGTATAAATATCACTGCAGTCAGCCCATACCTTATATCAGTAAAGCCCGGTTATTCCCTTGGAAAAACCTCATCAACGCGTCAAACTGTAAAAACTCCACGCATTGGATTTGAAAAAACTGATTTCACAACAAATTCATCCCTCACACAGGCTAACAAATCCTACATGCTTTCAACTTTAGCAGGAATGTCAAAAGGCCTTCTCAAATCCATTGATTCATTTGAATTTCCCGGGTCCAACAGCACAAGCAGTTTTCGCACTGCATCTGTCTCTGATTCCACAAAGGCCACTGCCAAAGCCAGTGACGGGGCGCTCACCGGATCATATTTGCTCAATATTGACAGCCTTGCAACAGCAAAAACCATGCAAAGCAGCCTTCTCCCTGCCAACGAAACAACCGATCTGGATGAAGGCTCTCAACCGTTCAGCCTTACAGTTAATGATACCACTTACTCTCTGAGTATTAATGTTGATAAAAGCGGATCAAGCCCTGACACTAACAGGGATCTGCTTGAAAAACTTGCACGCGCTATCAGCAGTGCTGACAGCGCTGTTGAGGCTTCTGTCAAACAGACAAGCAGAAAGGTTTACAGCACCCTGTCTGATAATCTTTACGAAGATGTGGTATACCTTTCCGTCAGGTCAAGCGCCAGCGGTGAATCAACTGATTTTACACTGAGCGACAGCACCGGGTCAATCGTTGACACCTTAAGGCTGGATAAGGTTGTGCTGCCCGGATCAAGCGCACAATATTCCATTAACAGCACGCAGGCCTCCAGCGACTCAAATACAGTATCATATGATAACAACAGGCTCACAATCAATCTTCTTGAAAAAACAGGTGACCGGGTCAGTATAAAGGTCCAGGGGGGCCAGACACCTCTCGAAAATAAAATTATGGACATAATATCAGACTACAACAGCTATGTAAACTGGACTGACAATAACAGTCAAAGCCTGAACTATTCTGTAACAGATGAAATGCCGGATGATGTTCGTTCCATTAAGGATGACTTGAGATCCATTGGAATTGATGTTTCTGCAAACAATGAATTAAAAGTAACAGAAAATTTTACTCGCGCACTGCAAAACGATACAGATAAAGTCCGAACTGTGCTGACAGGCTCCAGGGGCCTGTTTACAAAAATAACCTCAAAACTCAATGCCATAATTTCCAATATTTCACAGGCATATTCACAAAACCGCTATAAATCCACCCTGCATGGCAGCCTGAATCTTTTTGCCTGATTTGATAAACAGGAAACTGAATGCAGTTTTTCAAAGTATGACAGAAACTCTCATGCACCAGAAGGCACCACTGTAAACTAAAACATGAATCAGGAGGTATTAAATGTTTCAAGATTATTTTAATGACAGGGAAAACAGCGGTTTGTTTCATGCAGCTTCCGAAGACTGGTCGGAAATTACCTGCAGCGATAAATTTTCCGAAGATCAATTCAGTTCAGCCCGCTCTTATGTAATAGGTGCAATGCTCAGTCATGATCCTGAAGTTATAAAAGATGCTGAACTGGAAGTTAATAATGTGATAAGCAGGTTTGAGGATTCGCTCAATGGGGGGTTTTTTCTTGCAGCTGACAGGTTCTGGAACATTACTGCAAAAGAGAAAAACCTTGGCCGGACAGGTGATATTTTCGGCATCCTCATGCACCTGTATGAAGTCAGCAAAAAAGACAAATATCTTCAAAAGGCCCTTGACTTTCTTGACATTACACTTGAACGTGCATGGGACAAAAAAAACGGGGGGTTTTTTTCTTTGTATGACGAAAACTGGCAAACTGCCCTTGACACTAAAGACCTTGCCACCCAGTGTAAAATGCTCATGCACATGAACGGATCATGGAAGGATGGCATGGATTCCCCGCTTGGGCCAAAAGCTGCTTTTCATAAAAACCGTGCTGAAGAATTTGCTGCAATGATCCTTGATAAAGCCGAAGACAGAACACATGGGGGGTTTTTCACCTCATTTACCAGAGACTGGAAACCCGCAAAAAGGGAAAAGGATGTATGCCATCTTGCCAATCTTGCACTGACAATGTATTTTCATTACCACAATATGGGGCCTTCCATCTGGGGACCTCGAAGGGGAAGCCATGCTTTTACAGGCAGGCCTTATTCTTCCTCCTATGCCTATGTAGGGCCTGCTCCAAATCTTAACCCTGTTACTAAAAATGCCTTCATATATGGGGGAAAAGTTGTTGAAACTGCGGACATCCTTATCAGGCATGCCTGGGACAGCGATTTTGGAGGCTTTTACAGTTCCCTGCAGGAAAGTCTGCTGCCGGCAGACAAATCAAAACTTATCTCCACACAGACAGCATGCCTTATGGCACTGAATGTGGCATACAGGTTAACAGGCTTTGAGCGGTTTAGAAACAGGCTCACGGAAGCCATTACCACAATAGAGGATAAGTGCTTTGATACTGAAAATGCCGGGATATATGATTCCTTTGAACAGGACTGGACCCCTGCAACAACCGTCAAGCTGTGTGGACCCAATATAACTATTGGGGGCATAATAAGTATGATGTCACCTGTTGTAAGAGGTATTGATGTTACGCGTCAAACACTTGCATTATGGATAGATCCCCAGGTTCAGGAAATTAAAAAAGACTGTTCTGCCCGGTTTAACATTACTGTCCAGAACCAGGGATTTGAAAACCAGAGCATAAGGTCAGGCGGGTTAAGTGCGCCCAGGCGCTGGATGAACCCGGCTGACATCTCTTTTGATCTTTCCGCCCATGAAGCTAAATCCTATGCACTTACAATAACACCACCAAAAGGGATGCCAGCCGGAGAGTACTTGTTTGAAATCACGTGCATGAAACAGGCAGAGGTCAATGAATATGTTTCTGCCGGAGGGAAGGTAATTATTAAATAAGTATATAAGAATGGAACTATCAAGCCTGTTTTTAATTTTTTACAGCTGGCCTTAGCGAACATCAATTTTCAGATCAGCATAAAAATCCCGGCTGTAGAGATTTTCGAAGACAAACACCCTCAGCGAAACGCACAATTGTAACGATTGTGTGACGGAGCAGATTGCACTTTAACATTATCAACGTTTCCCGGCAGAATATTTCCTGTTACCCTTTACTGTTGATTTGCCCTTTTTTTCAGGAACCAGCTTTTTTTCAGATTCAGCCACTCTCGAAATCTTTAACCTCTGCCCAGCCACCCAGACTTTTTTGAGAGTGCGAAAAATACTCTGTGGCATCCCCTCCGGCAGGTCCACAGTGCTGAATTCATCGTTAATATCAATCCTTCCAATATGTTTACCATCAAGACCAGCCTCATTAGCTATGGCTCCAACTATGTTAGCAGGCTTCACACCATGCACAGCACCAACTTCAATACGAAACCGCTCCATGCCCTGTTCCGAGGCTGCTTCTTTGTTTTTCTTCCGCTTTTGAGGCAGCTTTTCCCTTTTGAACTTCTTTTCAGAAAAAGGCTTCTCTACAGGCTTCTTTTCCAAAAGCAGCGGCTTGCTGCCCTGCAGCAGCCTGGCCAGTGCAGCAGCAACATCAAGTGCAGGAACATTATGCTCCTGCTGGTACTGGTTGATGAGCTCAGAAAAAAACTCCAGGCCTTCTGCTGCCAGAGTATCGGTTATGCGCTGTTTAAAACGGGCAATGCGCTTGTCATTAATTGCCTCTGTTGAAGGAAGCTTCATCATCCTGATCTTTTGTCTTGTTGCTTTTTCTATGGCTTTTAACAGATGTCTTTCCCGTGGAGAAACAAACATAATTGCCTCTCCGCTGCGGCCGGCCCGCCCGGTTCGGCCCACGCGGTGTACATAGGATTCGGTATCATAGGGAATATCATAGTTAACAACATGACTGATCCGATCCACATCAAGTCCCCGTGCCGCCACATCAGTAGCAACCAGGATATCCAACTTTCCTGTTTTTAATTTTACAATGGTACGCTCCCGGGTTTTCTGTGCGATATCACCATTTAACGCAGCAGCCTCATAGCCGCGGGCTTCCAGCCTCTCAGCCAGATCCATCGTGGCAATTTTAGTACGTACAAACACAAGCATAGCGTCAAACGGTTCTGCCTCAAGTATCCGGGTTAAAGCATCAAGCTTATGGAGCCCGCTCACCATCCAGAAACGATGATTAATTGTATCTGCTGTAATAGTACGGACCTGAATGGTAATCTCTTCCGGATTGTTCAGGTATTTCTTTGCAATTTTGCGAATACCCCTGGGAATGGTTGCTGAAAAGAGCAGGATCTGGCAGACCGAAGGCATCTGCTCTAAAACCCATTCAACATCCTCAAGAAAACCCATATTAAGCATTTCATCTGCTTCATCAAGAACCAGGCAGTCAAGCATGTCCAGGTTTAATGTTCCGCGCCGCATATGGTCCATCACCCGCCCCGGTGTTCCAACAACCACATGCACGCCACGCTCCAGCTGGCGCAGCTGGCCAGCGTATGCCTGACCACCATAGATGGGAAGCACGCGGAATGCCCTGAGGCGTGATGCATACCGCTGGAAAGCCTCTGCAACCTGAATGGCCAGCTCCCTGGTTGGTGTCAGAACCAGCACCTGGGGTTTTGGTTTGCTGAGATCTATGCGTGATAATAATGGCAAAGCAAAAGCAGCTGTTTTACCTGTTCCGGTCTGGGCCTGGCCCAGCAGATCTTTTCCCGCCAGAACAAGTGGGATCGTCAGTGCCTGAATAGGTGTGGGTACTTCATAGCCCACATCATCCATCACCTTAAGCACTGGTTTGGCAAGCTCAAATTCGTTAAAACTTCTTTGCAATGAATTTTCGGATGACATCATGCATACCTGATGAAAAAAAGTGCCGGCAGAAACCCTGCACAGCAGAGGATCTTATGGCTCACGGTTAATATAAACTAACAACCGATAAGCCCGGGAATCAGTCTTAATAAAGCAGCTGCAGCTAATACCTCGATCTGCGTGAAGAACGGTCGCCGGTAGGTTGTGCCTGGTTTACCTTTATGTTTCTTCCCTTCAGGTCTTTACCATTCAGGGCTTTAATTGCTTTGTCAGCTTCTGAATTACTTGGCATTTCAACAAAGCCAAACCCCTTTGACTGCCCGGAAAATTTATCCATTATAACCTTAGCACTTTCAACCTTACCAAACTCGGAGAAAGCCTGTTTCAAGTCATCTTCATTAACGGTGAAAGACAGATTACCAACATACATATTCATAAGAAACTCCTTTTTTTGAGGCTGATAAAAAAAGCAGTGCCGAAAAACCAGGCACCCTGAATTAATCAATAGTTGACCGACATGCCTTAGCAGTTTATTGATAGTATCATTAATTCTATATAATATAAATTAAATTCTTCTCTTTTTTAAAAAAAGATTTATACTGTCAAAACAGGACTTTGACACAGCAGATGATAAAAACGGGTTTGAAAAGAACTTGCTTTCGGGGAGGGATAGACCCCTGCTGCTTTTTCTGTAAACATGTATTACAGCCTTTAAAACACAAACCGTGCTTCACTCCCCTGTCTTCCCTGTTTTACCTCCAACCTCACATCGATTCTCTCCTTTAATTCTGGAACGTGTGAGATGATGCCCACTAAGCGTCCGCCCTGCTGCAGGTCCACAAGTGCGCGGAAAGCTAAATCAAGGGCCTCGGGATCAAGGCTGCCGAATCCCTCATCTATAAACATTGTTTCAAGGCGAATGCCGCCGGAGTAAGCCTGCACCACGTCAGCAAGGCCCAGGGCAAGAGAAAGGGAGGCAAGGAAGCTCTCGCCGCCCGAAAGAGTGTTCACCGGCCTCGTGGTTCCAGTGTGTGCATCGTAGACCATGAGGTCAAGTCCGCCCGCAGTGCGCTGGTCTGACTGCTGGCGTGCACGCTGCAGATCAAACCGGCCCCTGCTCATGAGCCCCAGTCGCTGGGATGCAGAGGCAAGCACATCGTCAAGCAGTGTTGCAAGCACAAAGCGCTGGAAAGTCATCCTGAGGGGATTGCGCCCGTTTGCCACCTCCGAAATCCTGCCCATTACAGCATACTGTTCTTCCTGCTCTTTAAGCGCAGCATCTGTTTTTTCAAGCTCCTTGAGGCATGAACTGATCTGCCTGACACGCTCGTCCAGTTTGCCCTTCCTTTCACTCTCTTCTTTGATTATTTTTTTCACTTTCTCCATGGCCTCTTCAATCTGCCCAACATCGGGAAGCTTCAGGTTGCATGCGGCTTTCCCTGCTCTTGACAATCGGTCTTCGGCAGACTTCATATCTTCATGAAACCTTCGAACAGCCTTGTCAAGCAGGACGATCTCTTCTTGCTCAAGACGGGCATCTGCATAATCTTCCTCACTAAGAAAGCCAGCGGCTTTCAGCCTTGCGCTGAATTTCTTTTTCTCATCTTCTGCAATCTGCCGGGCATGGGTATCAGCCTCGCGGGCAGCCTTTTCCGCTTCCTCTCTTGCGGAAAGGTTTTTGCCGGCAGCCTCTTTTTCAGCTTTTGCCTTTTCAAGTGACATGGTAAGATTCTTCAGGATCGCCTCAGCTTTGTTTACGGCTTTTTCAAGGAACTCTGGCTTGCGAAGCTCTGGGGGGACTTTCTGCTCCCGCTCGCGGACAATTCCTTCCTGCTCTCCAATTTCAACCCCTGCCCCTGCTAAAGCTTTCTCTGCTTTTTCAAGACACTCCTCTGTCTCCTGCTTCTTTTTATCAAGTTTTTCTTTTTTTGATTTCAGAATAACAGATTCCTTTTCGGCCTGCCTTGCTTCAAAAAGCTTTTTTTCTAACTGCACAAGATTGTCCTTAAAAAAAGTCGGGGCTTTGCCTGAAAATTCCCCGAGCGCATCCTCTATTGACTTTACTCTGCCCTCAAGCTTTGATGTTTCTGCCTTATGCTCAAAGACCTGGTTCTGCGCTGCCTCAAGTGTTTTCTCCAACTTCCCAACCTGTGCTCGGGCTTCATCCACTGCAGTTTCTTTGTGTAGCTTTTCACCGTCAGATGCTGGCTGTGGGTGATCAGAAGAGCCGCACACAGGGCACGGCTTGCCTGGCACAAGGTTTTTGGCAAGAATTGATGCCTGCCCCTCAAGCAGTGCTTTCTCAAGGGCTTCAGCCTTTTTCCTGGCCTTACAAAGATCTTTTTTAATTTTTTCCAGGTTTTTTTCGAACGATTCAAAGCCGGCCCTGGCTTTATGCAGAGCATTTCTGAAAGCTTCAAGTTCTGTTGACTGTCTCGCCTGGAGCTTTGCCCCTTTCAGCTGTACACTTAAAGATTCGGCTGAGGCAGCAATAATATTTTTCTTTTCAAGCTCAGAAGCAGTAATTTTGACCTGCTTTTGAAGTTCCCTGAACCTGCTTTTTCTGCTGTCACGATTTTTCTCTAATGTTTTGTTTTTCTGTTTAAGCTCAAGAAGATGCGCCTGTGCCATGGAAAGTGCTGTTACAGCAGCAGCCATTTCACTGAGGAGGTCAAGGTTTTTGCGGGCATCTTCCCGCTCCTGATCACGCTGCAGTTCTTTTTTTAAAACCTCATCTGCGTTCTTTTTTGCAGCATTTGCGCTTTCGAGATTTTTTATCTCATCAGCAAGTTTTCGGGATGCCTTTTCATGCTCTCCAACACGCTTTTTCCACCCAGCCTCAGCATCAGTAAGTCCGGCAGCCTTTTGAGCACGCTCAAGGCGCTTTTCCTCTTTTTCAATCTTTTTTCCCCCTGACGCAAGCTCAGCGAAGGATTTTTCAGCCTCCTTCAGTTCGTCGATCTTTTTTTTAATATCGCTGGCTTCATTGAATTTCTGCTGAGAATCCTTCTCGCTTTTGTGAAGCTTCTCCAGGCGACAGTCAAGTTCTTTTACCTTTTTGGAGAACTCTTTTTTTGCGACTCTAAGCTCATCTTCTGATTCTGCATCTGTTTGTGTAAGCACAGAGGCCCTGTGCTTTTTAAGATCATCTGCCCTGTCTTTTATCTGCTTTGCCCCGTCCTTAAGCGATTCCTCCATGGTGCGGTAGATCCCGGTTTTAAAAAGTCGCTCTAAAATCAGTTCCCTTTCTCTGGAATCAGAAACAAGCAGCTTGCGAAACTGACCCTGCGGAAGCATGACAACCTGGCGAAACTGGTGACTCCTGAAGCCCAGAAGCTGCTCGATTTTGCCGGTTACCCTGCTCCACTGTGATTCTACAACAGTGGCATCGTTCTCATCCACAGCACCAGCCAGCTCAAACAGGACTGCTTTTTGAGGAACGCGCGTTGTGCCGGAACCCCTTTTCTTTGGGCGCTCCTGCTCAGGGCTGCGGCTGACCCTGTAGGCCCTGCTGCCAAGAGCAAAATCAAATGTCACCTCTGTTTGCATCTCTGCGCTGGAATGATCGCTTCGCATCTGCTGTGGCTCGCGCTCAGCCCCGGAGGTTTCGCCATACAGGGCAAAACAGATGGCATCAAGCACCGTGGTTTTACCTGAACCGGTAGGCCCGTGGATCAGGAAAAAGGGCCGCTTGCCGATATGGCGAAAATCAAGTTCCTGCCTGGCAGCGTAAGGTCCAAAAGCCTGCATGGTCAGCTTGAGCGGCTTCATGCTGTAGCCTCCCTCTCCTGCTCCCTGAGCGCATCCACAACAGATGTGAATGCCTGTCGCTGAGCACAGGTCAATTCATCGCCAGTGACCTGCCTGAAAAAAGATGAGAAAAGTTCTGTGTCGTTCATCTTTCGGTGGTCGAAATTTGTCTCCGGTCCCCTGCCCGGGGTGAAACAGGGGCGCCGTATGTTAAGGGTGTTCGGATAAACCGAGCGAAGCTTGCCTATTGCATCAAGTATCGGCTCGCGATCTAACAGGGTGACCTCTACGTAATCATCGCTGCCCTGCCCTTTCAGGATCTCCCCGATACAGCCTTTGATCCGGCGCACGTCACGCCTTGGTGAAAGGTGCACCTGCTCAACAGAGCAGAAACCTGTTTTATCTATTTCAACAAGGTTCACTGACTTATCATGATCTGACTCGGCAAACGAGTATTTCATCAGGGATCCTGAGTACTGAATTTTATCATCGCCAGCACTCTGTGGGCAGTGCAGATGACCAAGCGCAGTATATGAAAAACCTTCAAAACAGCTTTTGCTGACAGTACCGGCACCGCCTACGGTTAAAGGGCGCTCAGATTCAGATTCCATACAGCCTGGTACAAACGCGTGTGTTAAAAGAACAGACCTGCCCTCAGCAGAGCTTTTCTGTCGCATTAGAGCAATCATGGCGCGCATCGCAGAATCATGATCCTTCACCTCATCCATGCCCAGCTTTTCCCGAACAACCAGGGGCTCAACATATGGCAGAGCATACAGGGATATCGGGCCATGTCTGTCTTTCAGCGTGAGTGGTTTCGCGTCTGGCAGCAGGCTGCCAAAAATGTGCAGATTCTGGTTTGCAAGCATCCGTGAGGCAAAACCCAGCCGGTCAGGACTGTCGTGATTCCCGGAAATGAGAACAACAGTCACCCCGCACTCAAGACAGAGCCTGGAAAGAACATCATCCAGCAGGCGCACTGCCTCCGGAGGCGGAACAGCCCTGTCATAGATATCCCCGGCTATGACAACAGCATCTGGTTTAGCATCTTTGACAAGATCGATAAACTTATCGAGCAGATACGACTGATCCCCGGTAAGATGCAGCTCGTGGAAAATGCGCCCAAGGTGCCAGTCTGCAGTATGAATAAATCTCATATTGTTATGTTCCTTTACTAATTAAATAATATGAAACTCTTTTTGTTCAACATCTGTTTAAGCTCTATTAATAAATAACTTAGTGAACTCTTTACTGCCTGATAATAACATTATCTAATATTATCAAAAAAATACCACTTATTAAAAGCGAAAAGGGGACATCCTATAGTTCTCCTGTCAAGAAAAAAATAAAAAATAAATTTTGATGCAATATCAGCAAGATAGAAACCCCATTATTTTTAGGCGCAGTACTCCATTATGTCTTGAACGACATTTTATAAAGTCGGCGAGTTTCT
>JAJRXD010000016.1 GCA_024276465.1 Deltaproteobacteria bacterium | reverse complement strand
GGGACCTGAACAATGCGATCAAAGAAAAGAGTTTCCGGGAAGACCTCTTTTATCGTTTGAATGTGATAAATATTGAAATCCCGCCACTGCGTGAGAGGAGGGAAGACATAATTCCCCTGGCAGATTATTTTCTCGGGAAATACGGGAAGAAGACATCAAAGATCATCACAGGGCTCACTCCGGCGGCAGAAGAGATACTTCAGGGATATGGCTGGCCGGGCAATGTCCGGGAACTGGAAAATATAATTGAGAGGGCGGTCATATTATGCGACACTGATGTCATAACAAACGAAGATATAGCAGTGAGCGGAAACTCAGCGCCTGACCTCGGGAACAGCGGGGTCCCGCAGCTGCAGGATATAGAGAAGGATTACATATTAACGGTCCTGAAACAGGCAGGCGGGAATAAAACAAGGGCGAGCAGGCTTCTGGGCCTGGACCGGAAGACACTCTACCTGAAACTGAAGAAGTATGGTATATCTGTTTAGGGTATGCGTATAAACTGCTTTGAGGGGAGGTCATACCCGATATCAGTAATCGGGCCTGCCCGCGGTAGGCACGCATCCAGAACTTGTTGCAGGGTTAACTCGATTCCAAGAAAAGATTTGAAATTATGAAAAATCTGAAGCGATTATTATGGTATATAAAACCCTATACCCAACGGATGATAGCAGCGACTGCCATTCTCGTGATAGCTGCTGCTGTAAAGCTTTACATCGTCTGGGTAGCTCGCGATATAATCAATTCTTTTTCAGGTCACCCCAGCACCCAAAGCTTGAATTCAGCAGTCGGAATTGTTTCCTTACTGTTAGTTTTCCATGCCATTCTGACAGTATTTCATAGTTATCTTATTGCCTCGGTTGGACATTGTGTCGTCAGAGACTTTCGGATTAGGTTATTTGATCATCTCACCAGATTATCTGTGCGCTTTTTTAACCGGCACCGCACCGGAGAACTTATATCAAGGCTGACCAGCGACATTGGAGTAATCCAGAATTTTTCAACAAATATCCCTATTAATCTTGCCAAACAAGTCGTTACATTTATTGGCGGCATGACAATTCTGCTATATATTAACTGGAGGCTCGGCTTGATGATTTTATGTATTGTTCCTCTGATTACTTTAACAGGCATGTTCTTCGGGCGACGCCTGAAAAAACTCTCTACCGCAATCCAGGACCAAATGGCTGAAGTCTCAACCGTTTTAGAAGAAGCTGTTTCAGGTATCAGAGTAGTAAAATCTTTTCTTGCGGAAACCTATGAACTCAAGCGCTTTCGTCAACATGTAGAAGACATGACTGATATAGCTTTAGCACGTGCGAAAATGATGGCGATTTTCTCACCATTCATTTATTTAGTTACTTTTCTTTCTGCAGTAGGGATTGTCTGGTACGGAGCTCAACAGGTCCGGTCGGGATTCATGTCTCCTGGAGATCTTGTTGCTTTTCTTCTTTATGGTATTGTCCTGTTCGGCCCGTTTACTGCCTTCGCCCGTCTTTTATCCCAGATAAAAGAAGCTCAGGGATCAACTGAGCGGGTGTTTGAGATTCTGGATTCACAACCAGAGGTGGCAAATCTTCCCGGGGCTGTTACTCTCCCTCCAGTTGCGGGACAAGTCGCCTTTCATGAAGTGAGCTTCAGTTACAACCCTGACAGAGAAGTACTCCGGGATATATCATTCGAGGTCGAACCCGGCTCCAAAATTGCGCTTGTTGGCCCCAGCGGCGGAGGCAAGAGCACTCTCGCACAGCTTCTTCACAGGTTTTATAATCATACAAAAGGCTGGATTGAGATAGACGGGCATGACATCGGCAATGTGACGATGGAGTCACTGTTCAGACAGATTGGTTTTGTCCCGCAGGAGACCCATCTGTTCGGGGGAAGTATCCGGGAGAATATACTCTATGGCCGCCCGGACGCTGCTGAAGAAGAAATGATCAATGCGGCTATGGCAGCTAATGCTCATGATTTTATTATGGAATTATCAGAGAAGTATGAAACTGTAGTTGGTGAAAAAGGGGTGTTGTTATCGGCTGGACAGCGCCAGCGGATTACGATTGCCCGAACTATTCTCAAAGCTCCCGGGATATTAATTTTAGATGAAGCGACCTCATCGCTTGATAACGAGTCTGAGGCCCTTGTCCAGCAGGCCATTGATCACCTTATGGAAAGATGTACAACATTCATCATTGCGCACCGCCTGTCGACTATCCAGAAGTGCGACCGGATATTAGTTTTAAATAAAGGCAGAATCATGGAACGTGGTAATCACGAAGAATTGATGAAGCAGCAGGGACTATATCACTTTCTTTACAGCATGGCGGTGTTTGAAACTGAATAGAAGATGTATTCTAAACTTGGTAGAGATAACTAGCAGTGATATCAGTCAAAGATGAGACAGGACAATAGATAATGGGGAAATGACGTTCTCTATTTGTTATAATGAGTGCAAATGAAAACATTTAAAGAAAAAAGATTTCGCCCTTTGGGCAAACTAGGATCACTGGAGAGAAGTCATTTGATCAGTAAGATCAAGGATCATCTCCTGAAAAATATGGATATCTTGTTTGCCTGCATTCACGGCTCATTTGTCAAATCTGATAAATTCAGGGACATTGATATCGCTATTTTCACAAGTACTGAAAAAGACTTTTATTTTGAATCCGATCTATCACATGAACTGTCATCTCTTACAGGCTTCGATACTGAAGTCAAAACAATTAATACGGCGCCGGTTGCATTTCAGATGGCAATATTGAAGGATGGTTTGCTGTTGTTCAGCAGGGATGAAGATATGAGGACAGACTTTATCGAAGAAGTCGGGAAGAAATACAGAGAGTATGCACATTTCAGAAATATATTTATGGGATGCGATGGCGCTGGACATCAATAGAATTGCAAAAAACAAGGCAGATATCCTGGATGTGAAATCACAGGTAGAGAGACTTGTTTCCGTAGATAAAGAATCGTTTTTGTCAGATAGAAGGAACTCCCTGTCTCTAAAGTATCTTTTAATTGAATCGGTTGAAGCTATTACGGATGTGTGTCAGCATTTACTTGCAAAGACAAAAGGCGTGGCATGTGACGGATATATTGACTGCATTGTGAGGTCAGGTAACAATGCAATTATATCAAATGAACTGTCAAATAAACTTAGGAGACTGGCTGGTCTCAGAAACAGCCTTATTCACAGGTACTGGATTATAAATGACGAAGAACTCTTAAAGATCAGCAAAGAAAATATCGGAGATTTGAATGATTTTATTGAACAGATAGATGCCTTTATTGCGGAACAGGCCAGGTAGTTTCTGCACCATTTCTCTCCCTTCTTCTATCATCAAAAATATAATTACATATTTGCACGTTTGCGAAATAACGCACATATCCGGCATTTTTTTCTTGACATATTTAAATAGATTAGTTTATATTTATGTCATCTTAGCTTTTCCCAGGTTCTTTAAGCAAGATTTTGCTCCACACCATCACCCGTTATAATAAAAAGGGGGATATAGAAAAATAATCTACTATGCGCATTGATGTTCAGAACAACATCTTTGCGTTTTTTTATTTTTAATAAAAAGTTCTTCAAGAGAAATATGAAGTGTAGTCGCAACAAATAAAAAACCCCTCCCGTGCCGGGGAGGGGCAGCCTCAAAAAAGTTTTAGACGCCAATCAATTACTTTAACGGGCTTGTTTTATTTTATGAAGGCTGGAGATGGGAAGTCAATAGGGCAAGAGCAGTTATTAGGAACTGCAGTGTATAAGAGTTCCGGATTTGATGATTTAT
>JAJRXD010000015.1 GCA_024276465.1 Deltaproteobacteria bacterium | reverse complement strand
TATCCCGCAGACAATCTGCAGCAGGGTCGACTTTCCACTTCCATTCCGCCCGACAATACCAACTGTCGCACCGTGTTTGATTGTCATGGAAATATCAGTCAGAGCATGGAAAGCCTGGTGATACTTTTTCCTTCGAAAAGGCAGAAATGTCTCTTTTACCCTGTCAACATGACGGTTGTATAGTTTATATTGCTTGGATACGCGATCTATATGGATGACAGGAGCAATACTTTCCACATTATCTCTCTTGCAAGGCAAAATGTTCCGCCATTTTTTGGAAAATCAAATTAATTTCACCAATAAAAACTTTATAAAACATCGGCAAATTGAGGTTTAAGCCGCCTGAAAATTTCAGTCCCAACGAGAGTACTCATTACCACAACAGTCCAAAAATAGAGTGTTTGTCCGGGATGATGCCAGAATGGCGTGAAATAAATAAAGGATTCTCTGTACCCCTGTATAATATAATAGACAGGGTTAAGTTTAAGAACAAACTGAACTTTCTCAGGCATTATTGCAATATCCCAAAAAATTGGCGTCCCCCAGAAACCAATCTGAAGTACTGCTTCTACGACCTGCGCCACGTCTCGGAAAAAAACATTCAGAGCGGCCAGGGCCCAGCCAATACCGAGAGCTAAGGCACATAAACAGAACAAATAATAAAAAAACTGAAAATAATACATTGATATGCTCATATGCTGAAACAGCATTAACCCTATGAGAATAATAAGGAAAGCGGTGTGGGCAAACAGACTGGAAACCATCTTTATTACAGGCAATATCTCCGAGTGGAATAAAGTTTTTTTAATAAGATTGGTATTGGTAACGACTGAAGATGTAGATCCATGTATTATAGTAGAAAAAGCAAACCAGGGCGCCAGTCCTGCTGTCAACCAGACGACAAAAGGCACATCCTGCATCGGGGTTACCCTGAACCCGACACTGAACACAAACCAGTAGACAGTTATCATGATCAGGGGATTGATAAATGTCCATACAAACCCAAGCAATGAGCCGGCATACTGGGACGATATCTCCCTTTTGGCCATTGACAAAATAAGCTGTCTCTGGGCAAATATAATTTTCACGAAACGAAAAAAACTGCCTATCATTTATCTACAGACCTCTTGTCTCTCTTCTCATTAAGGGACATTTACTTGCGAGGTAAGAAAAAATATATGCCCAACTGTGGAATCTTCCATCTTTCTCTTGGGAAATGCATGAATACCATTTATTAAAGTAATAATAGGCATATTATTTCACTCCTGTCTCATAAAAAATCAACATTGACTAACATTAACCCTGAGATTACTCTCCAAATCAAAACAATGAACCCCTTACCATCAAAATATCATCATTACTATCGATTATGCATATGCCAACTTAATCCATTGACTATATGGCGTTAACCTTTACATCATGAAACTTCCCAGAATCAGTGTCATCATTCCTCTGTATAACCATGAAAAATATATCGAGGAAGCTGTTTTTTCGGTTCTGGAACAGACAGTCTCTGACTTTGAGCTCATCATCATAAATGACGGCTCAGAGGATAATTCTACTGATGTAGTCCAAAAAATCAAAGATAATCGTATCCGCTATTATTATCAAGAGAACCGGGGGGCTCATAATACGCTCAACCGGGGAATTGATATGGCACAGGGAGAATTCATCAGCATACTCAACTCTGATGATGTGTATGACAGAAACCGGTTTGAGTTATGCCTGAACACTCTTGAAAAGGACAGCTCAACTGCAGCCGTGTCCAGCTATATTGAATATATTGATGAGAACGGTCGATTTATCAAATTGAAGAGAGGGGCCGAAGATAACTGGATAGATAAGGAATCTGAAACCTCCTTCAAGGACCATGGAAATCTTACTCTGGATCTACTGGCCGGAAACTTCCTGAAAACTACTTCCAATCTTTTTTGCAGAAGGGACGTCTTTTCTCAAGTTGGCCGTTTTCGCGACTTACGCTATACGCATGATTATGATTTTTTCCTGCGACTCTCTCATCAGCATCACATACAATTACTTTCTGAACCACTCCTGAAATATCGGATTCACCAACAGAACACTCTGAAAGAAAATACCGCAGCAGCTGACTTTGAGTGCGCTCTTGTACTGTCAGACTTTATCATAAAACATGACCTTTCCGTGCTGTTCGGGGAAAACCTTTCTCTAACTATGACAAAATTTTTCAACTCCCTTCATGCCCATCATTCGGAACGTATGATTCTTACACTCCTGCTGTTTAGTCGGAGAGCGGAAGAAGACGAGAATATGTTTGAACTGCTGTGCGATAACAAAGATAATCCTTTCCGGGAAAGCTGTATAAAATACCTGGAAAACTATATGGATGGCTGGATGGCGAGAGAAAAAATTGCTGCCGATTGGAATGTACTGCATGAACAATTCTTACACCAAGAAAATGAACTGGCACTGTTAAAGAAAAAACTCAACGAAAAAAGTCCTGTTTCCCCGTCAGTTATCAACTATATTAAAGACAAATTCAGACATTTATTTGCCAAAAAAAATGGATATTGAAAAATAGTCATAAAAAATGTTTTACGGCCTGTTGCTTTTATAAAATACCTCTCTGCACCGTGACACGTAATCACCTGTTCTCAGGTGATTACACTATTTCCAACATAAAAAGTTATACCAATAACCGTCATAATCATAAGCGCCCTGAGGACAAGAGTATCAAGTAACTGTGTTTGCTCACAAGATATTCTTTTTGGTAACAAGGCAAAAAGAAGAAAGAAAAACATTGCATATATGAGAACAACATCGAACTGCCATATGGAAAAACTAAAAGAAAAAATAACCTGTGCGCTCATAACAAGGGCCCAAATCGCCGGCCCTTGTTTGCTGTGCCGTGTTGTGTCGTAGATATAATTGAACAACAGGATCATAACACCAGCAAGCCAGGCGAATCCCCAGAAACCTAATTCAAGAAAAAAAAGAAAAACGATATTATGGGGATGCCCACCTGGAAGTTTATCATAACTATACATCCTGAAAGCTGATTCCGGGACAGGCAGCTCCCAACAGCTCCCCACTCCATAACCTGACAAAAAATTCTGTTTAACCATTCTTGCGCAAAAGTCATACATATCCACTCTGGATCCCACTGAACTCTTTGAATAAATAATAGAATCCGCACTGCCTGGTTGAAGAGGGGAAAAAATAACCCACATTAACGGCACTATTAAAAACAATAAAAAAACCGACAAGTAAACCTGGTAACGACCTTTGGCAAAAGGTATATGAGCCAAAATAAATATGCCTAAACTCAGTATAGCTGCAAGCTGGGCCGACTCTGCACTGGTCATGAAAATAGCAGCAAAAGAGAGCGACAAAACGGAGAGCGAAATGATTTCCCTTACCTCTCCCTGCCCCCAGAAAATATACATCGTCATCCAGGCAAGAAATAGAAGCCAATATGCTGAATACTTCTCGTTCCAGGGAGTATAAGCTGCTTTCAGAGGACTGAAACGTGAAAGGAATTCTTTTGTTTGCAGAGAACTTCCTGAATGATCTACAATAACGGCTGTTGCCAGGCATACGCATAAAACAGGAAAAAACAGGTTTGAGAATCTTCGGGCAGAAAAATCCTTGCCTGCAAATGGCACAACAATTCCTGCTGCCAGGATAAACAGCCACACCATTCTTGCGAACCATTTTATGCTTGAATACTCCGATGGAGGGAAGAGTACGCTTGCAAGAGTCAGTCCCAGAAAACTCGAGAAAACAAGTAGGAGCGACCTGGGAATTTTTTTTTGGGCAACCCCGATCCAGGCGGTTGTGGCGAGGAAAAAAATCAAAAACACAACCGGTTCACTCAACACATCAATGTTTCTGGCATTGAGATATGCATATCCAGTGAACAGAAAAAGAATGAAATAAAAAAGAAAATAATGAATCCGGAAGAATCTTTTTTCCTGGTTAATCAAATTAACTTTTTGTCCGAAAAGATTCATCTCATTGTTTGTTGCGGTAGATAATTATCTCAAGTTTTAGACTTGTGTTAACTCGTTGGTATAAAAAGAAATGCAGGAAAACAACGTCCTGTTTGTCAGGTTGAAGGCTGTGAGCAAAAACGTTACCTGACAGCCTTCCGTCGAGACTGCTACAATCTATTCCAGCTTCATTCTTTTGCAAACACCTCATAAATTCGACTGGATATATCAACTCAGAAAGTTGCATAATTATTTAAAAACAGGGCATCACTTAAATTCTGGAATGATATTGTGCAGATGATTCGTCACTATCTCAACATCTCGTAAAACAGCAGCGTTCTGCAACTGGACAAGTTCTTTATTCAGCCAGTCCCAATCAACCTGACGACTCGTGGCAAGCAGTAATTTCGCATGACTGGTTGGTTGCAGGCCTTCACTTTCATGAAATATTTCTTCATACAACTTTTCTCCAGGCCGAAGGCCCGTGTAGACAATTTGTATATCACTCTCAGGTTCAAGGCCTGATAACCTGATCATCTGCCTCGCTAAATCACTGATAAGGACAGGGTCACCCATATCCATCACAAAAATCTCTCCACCTCTGCCCATGGCACCGGCCTGTAAAATAAGACTTACCGCTTCAGGGATGGTCATAAAATAACGCGTAATATCACGGTGGGTGACAGTTACAGGCCCACCATCTTCAATTTGTTTGTGAAAGAGCGGCACTACTGAACCTGCAGAACCAAGAACATTGCCAAAACGCGTGGTTATAAATCTGGTCTGAGAGTGCACATCCAGGTTTTGACAATAAATTTCAGCAACCCTTTTGGTGGCTCCCATCACATTGGCGGGGTTGACTGCCTTGTCGGTGGAAATCATGACAAAACGATCAGCACCATAACGATCAGCCGCATCAGCAACCACCTTAGTTCCGCAGATATTATTGGTAACCCCCTCGGCCGGATTGCTCTCAATCATAGGTACATGCTTATAAGCCGCAGCATGGAAAACAACATCAGGAGAAAATGTCTGAAAAACCCAATTCACCCGATCAGCATCCTTGACATCACCAAGAATCGATTCAAGACTCAAACCAGGGAAATTTTCATTCAACTCATGATCAATGCTGTAAAGATTAAACTCACCGTTATCAAAAACAATTAAACGCTCCGGCTTCTGATGGGCAACCTGGCGGCAAAGTTCAGACCCGATAGATCCTCCTCCGCCGGAGACTAACACTACTTTTCCCTGCAGGTAGTCGCTGATAGCCTGGGTATCAAGTTTTACAGGATCCCTGCCCAGAAGATCCTCCAGCGTTACATGCCTTAACCTGCTCGCATCAACGCCATGATCTGCAATTTCAAAAACAGATGGAAGGGTCTGGCATGGAACATTAACCTGGTTGCATTGATCGACCAGTTTCTTTACAACTTTCCTGTCTGCCGATGGAATTGCCAGCAAACAAGCTCTATTGACAGGGAACGGACCAGGTCCACGAGCTCTGATGTTTCTCCAATGACCCTGACGCCAAGAATATCCCGATTATACTTTGCAGGATCATCATCAACAAAGGCAACAGGCTGATATTCAGGTCGATGTAATAAATCCCTGACAAGCAGTTCGCCTGCATTACCCGCACCGACTATAAGTGTTCTCTTGCCGTCCTTTGCCGACAGATTCATTTTATGACTGTTAAACCAGCGGTATGTAATTCGTGAGAGAGACATCCCGCCGGCGAGAAGCAATGGATAGAGAAAAAAAACAGATCGAGGAACACCGTTTAAACGTGTTACAAGGGCACAGGTAACAGTCACAATCAATGTCCCAAAACCAATTGCCTTTAACATTCTAATCAGGTCTGGAACAGAGGCAAAACGCCAGAAACCTCGATACAGATGAAAAAGCCAGAAAACACCGCCCTGTACAGGTACTGCGATTGCTACGAGTGCGACAAGAGATTCATAATCAACTTGAGGGATAGATTCCAGGTTGTACCGCAACCAATAGGCCAAAACTATGGCCAGTATGATCCAGATCAGATCATGCAGAAAAGCCGACCAGCGGTTGACAAAAATATAACGTATTGTTTTTGCGTTCATAAAATATTACAAACTTTTAAAAAAAATCATGGCAGTGCCACTATAATTCCAAGGTTTCGGTTATCTTTGGAATTTCCCAATAATCGAGGATTCCAGGTGCGACTCACATGGAAAGTCAATGCTTTTTTTCCGACAAGCTTTTCCCGACCGATTGACAAAGGCTGCCAATTTGACGAAGACAGTATAACAGTATGAACAAGATCTTCATCAGCAAATATCTGCACCTCAACCGGTTTTTGGGTGACATCAGGATGACGAGAGCGCAGGTATATCTTAAAGCCTTGTTTCTGCATTGTATCATCTACACGAATCGTTGCTCTCTTTCCGGTCCAGCGATATTGCTGACCAGGTTGTACCCATTCCGGTACTTGTCCTGTCATCCTCTTCCATGGTGACAAAAAGCCTATACCATCCTCAGGAATTTTAGAAAAATAACGTGGTGCAGTGATAGCAGCGCCTATGATCCTGCCCCACTTGACTCCAAATTTCTGGGGGTTCCAGGTTCGGGAAACCGTTAAATTCAACCTCCGGCCGACAGAGGACTCTGAAAAATAATACTGCCTTTTTATAACCTTGCTTTTAAAAAAAACAACCTCGTCAATCACATCTCCATCAACATCAATGGTGACAATCACCGGTTCGTCCAGGACAACCGGATATTCGTAAAAAATAAGAAATTCCATAATACCACTTTTAACAATTTCAACGGAACCTCTTTTCCCCATCCAGCGCACCTTGCCGACAGGTCGTTTTCTTGCCGGTGTATAAAAACCGGAATAATATATCTGGTCCATATTATTAGGAGCATAATATCGTGGGAGTCCATACTTTTCTGCAAGTTTCCATGACTGAAAATTGGTTGCATAGGCTACCCCACCTGACAGAACGAGGATGGTGCAGACAACAGTCCATCTTTTCCAGAATATATATAGACGCGCCGGTAAAACATTTTCATCTATTGTGGCCGCATAGCCGATATAAAGAAATATTATAAACCATATAATTGGAGTAAATGTCATTGATTCCGCCATTCCATAGAGATGAAAGGCAACAATGCAGAGAAGGACGGGAAATGAATCCGTCGATTTATTGACCAGCAAATCTGAAATCAAGAAACTGCAGGCAACACCGATAAGCGTCAACCATAATACAAGCCCGACAATACCGCCATTGACAAGATGCGTAAGGTACAAATTATGTGTTGATCCCCTGAGGAGCTGATCTTTTCTGTTCCGGCTGAACCCTGACTGAGGAATTTGTGCAAGGACGGAAGTATGCCAACCATACGACTCAAAGCCTAAGCCAAAAACCGGTGCTTCCCTGATAAGTGGCAACGAGTCATGAAAAACTCTTGCCCGAACTGTCGGGTTCAGAATATTAGAAAACCGCTCAGTTATAGTGCTGGTGTCTATCCTTGAAATTTGTGAAGAGGCTGTACCATCCCGCTCTCCAGTCGTTTTCAGGTTTGGAAAAAAGAACACGAGAAAAACACCAAGTAAAAAAGTCAGAGAAAAGAAAATTATAGCTTTACGAGGTAAACGCCCCTCTAATTTCCATTTCAGGCCCCCCTTTTTTTGCCAATGCAGGCAGAGTGAACCAACAAATATCGTAAGGGGATACACCAACCAACTTGCTCGACACAATGAAAATATTAATGCTGTAGCGCAAACGATAATTACAGAGGATGACAAAACCTTCCATTTCCTGTTCGAATTATCTTGCCCGAAAATATAAAAAACAAATGGCGTTGTTATGGTAATGTATACAGCAAAAACATTTGGATGAGCAAAGACAGACTGCAACCTCCCCATATACTGACTTTTAACAAATGCCAGGGGCACACCCAACTGATGTGCGATACCAAGAGCAGCTGAAATAACTCCTGCAATCAGCATACAGACAAAAATAGCCTTAAAGACTCTAACCGCATTCTCCTGACAAGCTATTAACACAGTAGAAAAGATAAATAGCCCTAACCTGTTCATCCCGGCTATTGAATAAAGTGGCGTCCAGCTATTTTCATATAATACGTTCTTCAAACCGTCTAAAAAAAGCCTTGGTTGCAACAAAAACTCATATTCAGATGCAGGAAACAGCAGGATTGAAAGGAAGGAATAGAAAAGATAGAGCATCAGAACGTTGCTCACCATCCTATTTTCAATCATCTTAAGATTTGATCTTACAGCAACAACAAGAAGTGCAAGAGACTGGACACAGAGTAAAAATTCAAAAACATGGCCGCGCGTATATAGAGCACCTGGGGCTCCATACAGGGGGAAGGAAAAGGCAAAAACACACAGGGGATATGTCAAGTATCTTGGAAAAACAGTTATACTGAAAAAAAGAAGACATGACGCCACACCAACAACTACTGTAAGCCACTGGTTGACGGAAAAAACTATCTCCCAACGTGCCACCAGGTTAACAACAAAATAACACGCCAGTATTACTTTGAGAAAAGACTGATTTTTCATTGCTGTGCGGATCCAACCTGTAAGAGCAACTGCTGGGTTTTCCCCGTATTTTTCAAGAAATAGTTCGGGGCAGATATTGAAAAAAGGAATACCCTTGTCACCGGAGCGCTTTTTCGTGTATATTATTCTGGTTTTACAAACTCGAACAAAGTCATTTTCTGAATAAGCTCACTATTGAGTATCGGAGGCGTAACTATCCTGGTGACCGGCTGGTACATTCCCTCGACAATGGGGATATGAACATAGAGTGGCTTGTCCTGAAAACCCGCCGTTCGGCTGAAGCTGACATAGTGCTTTGGTTTCCAGAAATAGGGCATCTCAGTGTTGCGCAATTTCAGCGCCAGATAATAGATCGGGCTGAAAAACAGGTGGTAAGGTATCTCCAGCGGGCCACGGCAGTTTTCGGCAACAACCAGTCTGCCACCAGGGCGCAGAACCCTGAAAAATTCGTCAAATGCAAGCTGCACCCGTTCGGCGCTTAATCGCTTATTATCCTTTGCCAGGTGATGCAGCAAAAAACAGGCCACGACCGTATCATGGCTCTCGGTCTCAAACGGCAGGTCGAGGACATCGCCCTGCATGATCCTCCTTTCATCGATCTCGCCGGAAAGTCGAAAGTCGATGCCGTCAAGCATCCGCTGGGAAATATCGACGCCGGTCCAGGAATTGGCATTTTTCAAATTATAGTAGATCCGAGAACCGCAGCCTACATCAAGCACATCACCGCAGATAAGATCCGCACTGAACGCCCGAATGGTACGCTGATACTGGGCATCACGCGCAAAGCCGTCTGGATTCCAGTTTTCGAATGTGTTTTCATTTTTCATTTGCGAGGCCATTACCTTGTTTTACACCGGATTTTCGTGAGGCAGAGAAATCACACGTTCCGGCTCTGCTGAAGATCACGTTTCTGTCTCCCTGCTTTTTATCATAACCGGCAAATAAATGCTCGTTGGCCGGGGTCAAACGCCTTTTGGGAACCAGAATGATATCCGGCCTTATGTCTGCAAGCGTACGGATCAGACCATCAGGTCCAGGATCCTTAGCAAATCTTTTCGAGGATGGCAAGACCGACAAATAGAGACTGGCATTCCGGACATTGAGCGCCCGCGCCCGCTCCGGTGTACCCCTGGCGAGATTGGCGATTTGCCAGTTCAGGAAATATTCCTTCCCAACCAGCATTCGAAATGACGGCTGGGCAACGGCAAGAGTGACCGCATCATAGCGACTGGCGAGCACCAGGGCCGATGGAGTGCAGGCGCGCCTGACCATGACTTGATCAGACGCCAGGTGATTTTGATGGAAAGGCGTACGCGCAGGTATTTTCAAAGAGCCAAAGGAGGCCATTGTCGAGCAGACAAAAGCACCGAGTAGTGCAACTCTGAGCCATAAACGTTGCGGCAATCTTGCAAGAAGAGCCGTTGATGCTACCAGTATGGGCAGAAACGGATTCATCAAAATGGCGGCACGCCAGAAATTCACAGTTCGCTCGGGCATAAAATAATAGAACAGATGATAAAAGCCCTTGCTGTGAACGAATAAGGCGATTGCGACAAACACGGCCAGTTGCAAGGCGCGTGCAAACTCTACGATAGCAAGCACCGCGATCAATAACACCGCCAGCAGCCAGATACGCCAGTCAAAATGGGAATAAGAAGCCTGTTGCTCGTAAAGAACCGGTTCAAGCAGGGTCATCGCCGGTGTAAGCACATTATAGACATCCGTGGTCTCAAGGAGTTTGTAAATTACAAGATAAAAAAAACAAGCGGCCAGAAAGGAAAAAAAACATATGACGATCTGTTTTGAGTATTTGGTAAAAAGACCACCGGCTGCCAGCGCCATCGCCGGTAAAAACAGAAAGGCGGCACTGCCAGAGACAAGAATAGCCCCACCGCCAAGGATGCTTCCGCTCAACAGACTAAATCTCCCATTCTCGTTCATACGCTCGATGGGGATGAGAAGCAGGGGCAACATCCAGTAGAAATAACCAAAAACAAGTCCCTTATTTTCAAATCCACGAAATAGAGACGTACTGGCTAAATCTCGTGTATTGGAATGACTTGCGTATAATAACAGCATGAAGGCGGCAAACAGCAGCAGGGCAGGCAGAAACTTTATCTGTCGCAGTAAAAATACAAAAACGGCAAGGGCGAGGAGAAGATTAGAAACAAAATGCATGAGGCTCACTATCTGTACGAAATCCGCATCGAACAGCGCTCCCAGTCCCGCAAACAGATATTCCGAATTGTAGAACAGCCAATAGGTCGCAAGCGGTTGATCCCCGTAGGAGACGAACGGCGCTTCTGCGAAGGTAAAATGACCGCTGCTGAAAAAGGTATGCATTGGGCTGGCATAATAATAGGCAGAGTCACTGCCAATAGACGTTCCGTATTTATACATATGCAGCGCGGCAAACAGGATGGGGATGATGAGCACAGGTAAAAAGAGCTTGATTTGTTTCAGGATTACCTGCCTGTTCCTCTTGCGAAAAACCAGCCCGGTAGAGGTGGCAAGAAGTAAAACCGGCAATAAAAGATAGACGCCGGTCGAGGCTTTTGCAAGCTTGAGCATATCGACAAAAATCCCGTTTATCAAAAACAGGGCAGCGGGCAGAAGACAGATGATCAGAGACTGTCGACCTGTCAGATATGCGTCTTTATTCATGAAAGGCTCTATCGCTTGCGAACGAGGACGATACCCTGGGTAAGGCCAATCATCCAGTTAATAGATTGATGTAGGACATCACCATGCGTTGCAACATTTGCGAGAACCTCGTCAAAGTGCAGGGGGTATTCGTCGGGAAAATTCCAAAACCCGCCCGTCTCGGCGCAGCGGCGAATAAAACGATAAAGCAGGGTCGGTGTCGGGAAGGTCAAGAGCACTAATCCGCCTGGTTTACAGCTATAAAAATGGGTCTCAACGGCTCGCCGGGTATCGTCTTCCGCAAAGTGCTCAATGAGGCCGATACTTACTACCACATCATACATGTCTCGCATTTCTTCGCTCGGTGCGAGGACATCTCCTTCCTTTCCTGACAGCGGTGCTTTCACATCAAGTTGCTTGAGAAGCGACAGGCCATAGACGTTGGTATCAACAACATCATATTGCGATACGCTAAAGGTACCGCATAAAGATTCTGCAATGCAACTATTGGCACCTCCATACTCACATATTAAAACGCTGTCGGTTTTCATATGGGGGCGCAGGCAGCCAATGAGGCGGGATCGTGTGATCGAACGTGTGAAACCTGCAAAACAGGCCAGTTTGCTGTAATATTGATCCCAGTCAGTCCCTGTCGTCATGTTGGTCCCTCTCAAAACGCGGTTGCTCGCAACGGCCGCAGATCATGGAATTGGTGTTGCTTCTCCTTGCCGGAAAGACAGCGAAAACCCCATACCCACGCCTCATCCACACGGTATTTTCGACCACAATCCCGGCAGTTGAAACCTTCTTCATTCTGCTTGAATTCCTTCCCGCAATCGACACAAACACTAAAAACGGACGAATGAGGGCAGATATGCGAGATGCATTCCGAAATCAGAGGATTTTCAGGATTTGAAAATGACATAGCGCTGTACCACGAAATTAAATACGAAAAAAACAACCGAACTCACCAGATAAACCGCACTGAGAGTATTCGGAAAGGAATTTTCCAGCAGATTGAACACCATCAGCATCATAGCGATATTGAAAAACACGAGCAAAAGATAACGCGGGATCTGCCAGGCGAAGGTGCCTTCTGATCTGAATACCCATCGCCGCATGGCGATAAAATAAACAATAACGCTTATCATGCGAACAATACCGAATGCCGTGGCCGGTTCCAGATAATCGGACAACAGTGTGAATGCGCTGATATCGGCAATGCCGATAAACGGTACAAGAAAGATATAACGTAAAAAAACAAAACAAATCAGCCCGGAATCGAGTAATGGCCGAAAATGGGATGAAGGATTTCCCGGCTCATAAACGGTTTCCACATGAACCTGATCGACAACACCATTGCCGACAGCATTGATCAGAGCCTGAAACTCATATTCGTATCGATTGGAGGCAATTGCCACCATGTCACTAAAATATCGTGCGGGAAAAGCACGCAGTCCGGTTTGCGTATCTCTGATCGGCGTACGGAATGCCAAGGAGAACAACCAGGCCGTCATAATATTACCCAATCGACTTCTGAGCGGCACATCTTCACTGAAGGCCCGGCTCCCTAAAGTGAATTTTCCGCTGGCAATGGCATGTTCGCTGACCCGCCTGATATCCCTGGCGAGATGTTGCCCATCGGCATCCGCCGTAACCACGAACCGGTAGCCGTTATTTTGTGCGTAGCTGATACCGGTTTTAAGGGCGGCACCCTTGCCTCTGTTATCCTCATGGTGCAGCAATTGAGTGTCGGGAAACTCAGCCATCTGCTCAAATAAGCGACGACTCGACAGTTGGGTCGAGCCGTCATTTAT
>JAJRXD010000014.1 GCA_024276465.1 Deltaproteobacteria bacterium | reverse complement strand
TTTGTGCCGTGGCGAGTTTTTGGACCCGCTGCAGAAGATGCTCTTTGCCGGGAAGCCGCAGGCCAAGGTGCAGGGTGCCTTTTCTTTTGGTACTTTTCTTTGGAGCAAGCAAAGAAAAGTACGTATCTGCTACCATCCTTAAATACTCAGGATCACTGATCTTTAATCTGTTATGAAATTTTTGGGGAAACTCCTGTATTTAACATCAGGAGTTTAAGGGGGGATAGTAATACTACAGCAACATTTTTATCTTCTTCATTACTGCTCTGTTTTTTCAGGAGAATCAGAAAATATTAGTAATACCTCCTTTATTGACCGTTTGTCGGATTGCCTTATTATGAACTTTATATTGTCAACCTGAAAGGTTTCACCTGTTTCAGGAATCCTTTCCATGCTTTTCAGGAGAAAACCAGCAACTGTTTCGTAATCGCCCCTGGGCAGTTTCAGTTTCAGTTGATCATTTAATTCATCTATTTCCATGCGTGCATTCACAAGATATTTGTTCTTTCCGATTTTTACAACAAGACGTTCTTCCTTGTCATATTCATCATATATCTCTCCGACAACCTCCTCAAGTATATCCTCAATAGTAACAATGCCGGTTGTTCCGCCATATTCGTCAACAACAACTGCAATGCTGTTGCCCTCTGTTCTCATCTTCTTTAGAAGCTCATCAATAGGCATGGACCCGGGAACATAGCGTGCAGGCCGCATAATTTTTTTAAGGTGCTGAGATTTTCCCTGTGCTGTCAGGAGATCAAATGCATGAACAATGCCGATTATATTATGGGATTTGTCTGCATATACCGGGATTCTTGAAAACCCTGTTTTTTTTGCAAGGCTGACAGCTTTTTCAATTCCGTCCCGCACATCAACTGCTTTTACATTAACCAGAGGAATCATAATGTCATCAACAGAGGTTTCAGAGAAATCAAATATTCGCTCAATGATCCTTTTTTCAGCTGTTTTCAGGTTGCTGTTTATATTCCACATGTTCAGGTAGTTTTCAAGATCCTCTTTTGTTGTCAGAGGCTTTAATCTGGTGTCGTGAAGAGAAAAAATTTTCAGAAAAAATTTAGTCAGCCACGACAGGATTAAAACAAAGGGATAGAAAATTATGGATATGATTTTTACAGGTAAAATAATATGTTCGGCTATTTTTTCAGCATAATATCTGAAAACGGTTTTTGGGACAATCTCGCCAAAAACAAGAAGAATCGGCGTCATGATAAGGATCGGAAGATATTCATACTTTTCTCCAAGATATTTTATTACCAGAAAGGTGACAATTACATTGCTCAGGACCACAGTCATATTGGTTCCAAGAAGTGTAGTGGAGAAAAACTTCTCAGGATTTTCAAGCACTGCATCTGTCAGGGCAGTCCTTTTAGAGCCTTTATCTGTCAGGGCTTTCATGCGTACACGGTCGATGGAAACAAAGGCTGTTTCAGACCCAGAGAAGAATCCCTCACAGGCTATGCATACCAGAACAACAAATACCCAGAAAAGAATTTCAAACATTGCTGTCATCCTCTATATCGGTTTCATCCTTTATTTCCCCGAAAAGTTCTTCAAGAATGTCCTCCATAGTTACAATTCCAACAGTTTTCCCCTGACTGTCTGTTACTATGCTCATGTGGCTCTTGTTTTTCTGAAACTGCAATAAAACAGAGAGGGCATTTCTGCTTTCAAGCACAAATGTCGGTTTCCTGACTATTGACCCCACTGAATTGTGCTTTTTCCTGCAGACAGAATTTCTAAGCCTCAGAAGGTCCTTTGCATGAACAAAACCGGAAACACTGTCAATGGTTTTTTCGTAAACCGGGTAGCGGGAAAACTTTTCTGTCTCAATAATTTTCATAAACTCCTCTTCAGTGGTATTCACAGGCAGAGCAGTAATATTATCCCTGGAGGTCATTATCTGAGAAATTTTTATATCATCAAGATGAAATGTCCTGTGAATAAGATCACGCTCGCCAGGTTCTATTGTCCCCTCTCTGCTCCCGATTTCAATCATTGACTTGAAAATGTCCTCATCAATATTTATTGAATCCACAGGATATTTTGACATGTTTTTCACAAACAGCCTGATAAAAACTTTTGCTGCGGCATTGAGGATATATCTGAGGGGCGTTGTGGCAATTGAAAATTGAAACAGCAGACGGGAATTAAAACGGGCTATCTTCTCCGGAAATTTTATAGCCAGTGTTTTTGGTATTATCTCTCCAAAAAGTAAAAGCACAGGAACAGTTACTGCCATTGAACAGAAAGGAAGGATTCTTCCGTCTACCAGATCACGGGCAAGAGAGTAAACCAGGGTTGCCGCAACAACAGAAATGGATATGTTAACCATCTCATTTCCAATAAGCACTGTGGTAAGAAAGGTGCCAGGAACTTTCAGCAGCTTTACGACATATTTAAACCCCGGGTCTTTTCTGAATTTTCTTCTTCGCAGTTTTACTTTGTTAAGTGAAAAGAAGGCTGTCTCAGAAGAGGAAAAGAAACCTGAAAGAAGAAGTAAAATAATAATGGCTACAAACTTGCCGTAATAGTCCATTTAAATGGTAAAAGGTGTTTTCCTGTTGATAGAAAGCCTTTTCTGTCCAGACAAAACAGATTCTATAATGCTCTGATTTTAACCAAAACGGTTGTACTGTCAAGGTAAAATAACAGGTAACAGCACATCTCTATTCTTCCACCATCCCTTCAGTTTCTCCACCCACTCCGGACGTTCTTCAAAGAACCGAAAACTGGTTGAATTTACGCACAACAAACCCGGAAGACCCAATAAAGTTTTGTTTGGGAAACAGACAACCATTCCCTCTCCCTTTTTTTTACAAATCAACATTACTTCTTCCAAATATTTTATCAAACAAAACAAGTAACCCGCATACAAGTACTGCTACAACTATCCATGGGTTCCATACAATAATAAGAATAATTAATCCAACTATAAACAATACAGGGCCAAATACTAATAAAAATTTTCCCATAGGTGCTTTCTCCTGCTATGTCATAGTTAAAACTCTCTTGCCGGCTGCACACTCCAGATTCCTTTCAATTGCTGCAGGCATCAAGTGTTTTGTCCTGATCAGCTAAACTGTAATCTAATATATAGATACTGATATAATCAAAGTTTCTTACACAGTTTGAAAATTTTTTTTAGATATCAGGAAAATAAGCAGATATTCACCGGGCCTGAAATAATATTCCTGCAGAGGTCTGATGTTTCTGGCCATAAAAAAGAAGAAAAAATGCGGATTATTACAAAGAGACTTTTATCATGCTGTTACCCATCAGGCATGGTATGTTTCCAACAGTGTCTTTATTGTCAACCAGTTTTACAATGGCTTTCTGATAGGCTTTACCCAGTGTGTCACCAGAGCTGAAATGATGGTAAAAACATTGTGAAAATTCAGTACTGATCTGCTGTGATAATCTGCGGCGGGATACTATAAGAGCTTCTGTCCCTTTCTGAAAAAAAGTTACTGGCAATCCCTGGATAAAATCAGCATCTGTATGCCCAGTATACCCACCATAACAGACATTAAGCAAAATGATTTCAGGAAGATTCTCAATATTTTTTACAATCTCACCAAATTCAATGTTTTTACCATTGATTCTAATTACAGTAATATCATTTTTACTGCTGTTTATTTGACCGTGGGCAACAACATGAAGCAGGCTATCACCAATACTCAACGCTTTTTTTATCACAGGAATTTCTGGATCATAAAAAACCCTGCAATTTTTTATTTTTGCTGCCAGTTGATCAATTTCATCCCTGGATGCAGGGTCATCCCTGGTACCAATACAGGTTATTTTTATTTTATTAATCTGTTTCTCATGTTCCCCCAGTACAGCCATTTGCAGAGAGGGCCAGTAATTTACCAGCGTATTTTTTATAAGATGGCCACTGTCTTTTTTCAGGGCATGAAAGGGCACGTGGTTAAATATCCCATGGGGAATAATCAGAAGATGCCCTGTGTTGATTTTACAAATAAGTTCTTTAAACACCTTGCTGAATATATTAATTTCCCTGATTGTAAAAACAGGTTTACGGGAAAAACTTTTCAGCACTTTATAATCATCTGTATTTATCTCAATTTTCCTGTAATCTGTTGACAGGTCTTTAGAAAGCAATAACAATCCGGAGTTTTTAAAATCAAAACAGTAGAGTATAAAAACGTCCTTTTTGAACCTGTTGGACAGCAAGGCGCCTGTTTCATCTATTCGGACATTTGAAGTTAAAATATTTTCAACTTTCTTCCTGTTATGATGCTTTTTATATTCCTCACTTAAAAAACGTGCCCGAAACATTTCAGCACGGTTCAATGCATACCTGTATTGAGGTTTACTGTGCTGGGAATCAATCCCTAAATAATGTGTGGCTGCTTCCCTGTAAACAGGGTAAAAATACCTGGTTATAAAAACCGAGTAATCATTTGATGCGATTTTCTGATCAGTGTACCCAACCCTGACCTTCAACAGAATATCCCTGTAAAAAGATTGGGCCTTTTCATTCTGCCCCATCAACTGCCAGGTTTTTCCTAATAACAGAGCAACAGGCCAGTATTTCATTGCATTTTTTCGCCATGCTTTTATTTTCAGTGCTTTCTCAAGCTCCTGTTTCCATCTGTTTTGCTGGTCTTTATTTTTTTGAGAACAATTTATAAGTCCGAACAAAGCCCAGACCTTAAAAAAATTATCTGAAAACTTGTTTGTTATCTCAAAAGCATTTTCTGCAGATGTATAGTCTCTGTTCAACCACAATAAAACAGCTTTTCTGAAATTCAGAAGGGATACTAATATTTTTTTATTATACGGATCTTCCTCTTGCAATAAAACATCAGCTGACACATTTTGAAGAACTGATCCTATTTTATTAAAAAGACTGACATTATGATCAGGGTTAAACCGGTCATATTCATAATCATGAAACTCAATGTCAATCATTCCTATCTCTGACGAATAAAAAAGAAACTTTCTTTTGAGCCTGCAGGCTGTTTCCTTAGACAACTCAAAGTATTTTTGAGCTTCATTAATTCTGCCGGTATAGCCCAATGTAAAAGCATGTGATTGAAAAGCTATGGACCTTAAAAGAGGCTCCGGCAGGGGAGAATTTATGATTTTGTACTGGAGAGTAAGGGCACTGTGAAATTGCCCAAGATGACTGTGAATGTCAGAAAATAAAATATTATAATATGTTTTCTGTTGATGGCCTAAATTATTTTTTCTGATTTTTTTCAAAAACTCAAGAGCCTGTTCATGCAGACCCTTATCAATATTTTTTTCAACCTTTTCAAAATATTCTTTAAATAAACCATATCCCATTTGATCATAATTCTTTCAACAAGTCTTCAAGCTTATCCTCATCACCTGCCAGGAGATATTCAAGTATCAATACGTCTCTTTTTTCTACTCCATCAAATTCTTTCTGCAGACGCGAAGCTTCTTTCTGCAGATCTTCGGCATGGTGTGCACGGATTAATTCAATCTCATCTCCATCTTTACTCCATGACTTCTCAACAGCAAGCTCAGGGGACTGCACAACAGCAGCAATCAGTCCAAAAACCTCTTGTGCCTGGTCGCCGAGAATGCCTGTCAAGCTTTTTAGATTTTTTTCAATTCCTGTTTTTTTTATTTTGCTTGAAATAATTTCGGGAAGGGTTTGCAGAAGTGCCTTGAAAACCATTCTCTCTGGAGCTGTTTCAAACAGTTTTTTTTCAAACGCATATACAAAATCTTCAACAGGAACTTCCTGAAACTCAAACCAGAAACTGTAAACTGAATCATCTGGTATAAAAGTGTTTAATCTGTATGTAACAATTGATTTTGAGTAAATATTAAAGATTGCTTTGAGTCTGGTGCAGACATAGTCAACACTGTTCCTGCCTTTAGCCAGGGTATCTTCAAGACCACCAACAGGACAATCCTCGGGATTATTAAAACAGGCATAACGATCTATGAAAAGAAAGTAATCAAAAACCTGATCTTCGACCTCTTCATCTTCTATTAGTTCATAAAGTTTTTTTGAATTAAAGGCAGTCTCAAACCTGTTTTTCAGGGAATTTACCCTGCTTTCAATCCTTGTCACACTGAAATAATCACTAAGATACATATTGAGCCGCTTAATTCCATCTCCACTCATCAACTGAAAGCCTTCATTAAGACAGTTCTTGAGATCAATGACTTTAGCCTGTATTCCCTGGCCTGGTTTTATCTGTCTGACTGCCCTTGAACAGCAGGCAATCGAATACATCGCCTCTGTTAACAGCAGCTCTATTGACTGGTCACCATTATCACTGTCCTCTATCATGACCTCTGAAAACAGCTCGATGTCCTTGAGAGCACGAAGATACATACTATGTAATTTCTCACCAGGTGTAGATATTTTCATTTTAATGCCAGTTCTTTTCTAATATAAATTCAGTGCTGAAATATTTTCCCCTGTCAACTCTTTGTCTGATCGTTTTTTTTGCAAGCAGGAGATAATATTTATCCGCAAAATCGGTTTTAAGTAATGTCATCATAGGTGTAATCAGAGCAGTGTAGTGGAAAGGGCGAAAACATGATTTTAATATCAGCTTTGGATAGCAATTTTTTGTAATTACGATAACACCTGCAGCATCAACAAATACAAGGCTGTCAGATTCCTGTTCAGTCTTAAAATAGATATGACGTGGTTTGTGGATATCCTGACTTACAACATTTCTTGAATATTCTGTATAAGCTTCAACATACTCTTTAAACTCATCTTTACATCTGGTTATGGAAGGGCAATATGAACAAACAGAAATCTTTTGATTATCTCTCAGATTTTTATTGCTCCTTAAAGCACAGTTAAACTCCTTCTTGAGTTTTAGATCAAACATCTTGATTTTTTCATCACCAATCTGCAAAACCTGATAGAGATCCATCTCTTGTTCAAAAATTACATGTTTAACAAAATGAGAAATTTTCCACGCACTTACACTATTGCCAGAGCCTTTTGAATACTCTGGGAATTTCAGGAAAATTTTTCTGTTGTCAACAGTACACATCATTGTTTTCTGCTTTTCATATATTTATACTGTGGGATTATATACTTTCTTACTGCTCTGTCACGCTGATTTGTAAAACTTGAAAATCCAAGAAGTCTTGCAATATCTTTATCCTTCAAGCCTGCTCTTTCACCAGGTTTTGTTCCATACATTTTTTTGAGTTCATCTGGCAGATATTTTTTTTCAATACCCGTTTTTTGTGCCATAAAATCCAGATCTTCATCATTTAAATCGATATAAGGGTAAGCTTTCAGTTTTATTGACAGGCGCTCACGTACATCTGAAATATCCTCTGTAAAATTCAAAATCAGCTCAATATCTTCTTCACTGATACATATAAAAGCATCCCTGGTTTTTAAATACCTTTCAGTGTTACTGTCTTTCTTGTGGTCACTTATAAATTTTTCATAATTTTCCGGCAGGTTGAAAACCTCTTCATTTTCTTCTTTCTTTAACCTGAAGGAGGTACAGAAAGAATTGTAAAGAATTCTGTAAAGCCATGTGTCAAAAGATGCACCCCTTTCCGGATTGTACTTTTCAAGGGTGTTTTTTTTGTTAAACTTTATGAGAAATTCCTGGACAAATTCGTCCGGATCAATTTTTACTGAATTTTCTTTATTTCGAGCAAGGATATAGTTTCTTATTCTGGGAGTGTATTTCCGGGCAAACTCATTAAAAGTCTTGGGAATGGCTGTGTTCATTTAAGTTTTTTCAGGTTTCTATATATACTTGTTTATACTTCAATATAATAGAATACAGATAGTATAATCTTGACACATACTGTCAACAGTTAATTACACAGGAATTCCCCGAAAACAAATATTTTATTTTATAATTCAGGTCAGGTCAATAAACATAGGGGCGGGAAGAATGATAAAATATAAAAACAGGAAAGCGTTTTTTAATAAAGAAGATTTTATTTATAGTCAGCAGGTCTCCACACTATAATAAAGGTTTATAAATTGTGTTGTTATACAGCATATCAATCCGCAAAAGTTATTTACTGTTTAAAAATATTTTTTACAGTTATTGCATCAAATCCTGTCGGGATAAGTTTTCTTAAGTTCCTGCACTTCTTCCCCGGTCATCAAACAGGAAGTTAAAGCAATTCTGTTTTTTGCAGCTTTTTTGCAACAGTCATTATGCTTTTCTCTAAAAGCTTAACAGTTTTGTCCCAGTCGCAATCCCCTTAAGCAGTGTCTGAACGAAAAGTCCTGATTCAGGTTAAAATCTGATCAATAATTTTCTGCAGGAGCGCCTTCAGGCGCGATATTACGCAGCAACAGGTCTGTTTTTCGCGGCTAAAGCCGGCTCCTACGTATGCCGCGCTAACAAAAAACAGGGTTTTCGTTCAGCCCTTAAGTATCGGGGCTATTTTCAATCGAAGCATTTGGGAACAAGGGATGTCAAACGTCTTTTGTCGCAATCCCCTTAAGTATCGGGGCTATTTTCAATCATGCCCACGGATGAGCCAACCCTCAACCGTTTTTAGTCGCAATCCCCTTAAGTATCGGGGCTATTTTCAATCTATGAGATTGTTTTAAACAAATAGAAAGGGAAAAGTCGCAATCCCCTTAAGTATCGGGGCTATTTTCAATCAACTACAATTCTACTCACAGCAATTCGTAACATATTCAAGAGTCGCAATCCCCTTAAGTATCGGGGCTATTTTCAATCGATGACTCCAGCACTTACAGATTGGTGCTGGAAATAGTCGCAATCCCCTTAAGTATCGGGGCTATTTTCAATCTTGTAAGCAATGTGATAAGTATGTTGAACCAAAACGTCGCAATCCCCTTAAGTATCGGGGCTATTTTCAATCACAGGTAAAGTTTTATCAGTTAAAGGAGGATATTTGTCGCAATCCCCTTAAGTATCGGGGCTATTTTCAATCCGCACCCTTCTAAACTATGCATAAATAAAGGCTGTGATCTGTGTAAATACAGGCATCTGTAATTTTTCATTTTCTTGCTCCTGTAACATCTGTTCAAAAACCTCTGATCAATGCCTAAGTTATTGATTTAAGCTGTTTTTCTCTTATACATGCATCTCTCCCTGGTCTGTTTGTTAAAACAAAGCAAAAACATGCTGTTACGCAGAATCAGCCCTTTTCATACATGTTGCATGAATATGAGTCTAAAATGAACTGCCAATGCTTATGAACCGGTAGGTTCAGTCTGCCGGTATACAATACAAACAATATTATCAAGAATAATTTTTAATGGCAAATAATTTGATTATTGATCGATCATGGTATTGCACCTGATTTTTTTTGCGCATAAATGAGCTCCTGCAAAAATTTATTATTCAGACTTTGATTAAATTATTTTAAAACCTTCATCTGTTACAGGGTTGTCGCCTTTTCCTGAATATTCAACTCTTGGGGTACATCCTTTACAAAGAAAATAATAACGCACAGTATCTTCTGAAAGGTCGATTATTTTTTCAAGTCTTTTTTTGAGTTCAAGAAAACGGTTTTCCTTTAAATCAGCACATTCAAAAACTGATTTTTGAACACGCACTGCCAGCCCTTTCAACTCCTTAACAACCCTGTAGCGTTTCCTGTGATCTGCAATATCAAAGCATACAAGACAAAACATCAGTGGCTCCATGTAAAAGGCTGGTACTGATCCTCTTTGCCAAGAATAACCCTGGCACATTGCCTGACCTGATTTAAAATAACCTGCCTGTATGTAATATTTTCCCCTGTAGGCTGATAGAAAACTGTGCTCGACATCTTCTGTTCAAAAATTCTCACAATACCCTTTAAAGCCTCTTTTTTCATCGAGACAGGCATTTTGTCATCAGTCTGTTCTTCTTCGTACTGTTTGAGTTGTATGTCAGCAACATCCCTGTATATAAAATCATCAGGGTTAACAATACGTTTGTTAATAAGTGTTATAATAAGAGAATCGATAAAAAATGCTCTGAACTCTTCCATCAGGTCGCATACCAGGGAAGGCCTTCCATACTCAATGCTGTGAAATGCCCCTAAATAAGGATCAAGCCCTACAATATTTACTGCTGTTTCAACAGCATTGGCAAGCATTGTGTATCCAAAGGAAAGCAGTGCATTGACCGGATCACGCGGAGGTCTTCTGTTTCTTCCCCTGAAAATAAAATCTTCCCGCTTGATAAGATAGTTAAAGGCTGAAAAATATGCCTTTCCTGCTGCTCCTTCACTACCCATCAGACTTGCAGTTGAATCAGCATTCTTCAGGGTGGACAGCAGTGCCCTCATCCTTCCAAGCGAGGCAGCAATTTTATCATTTTTCAGAGACCTGTTGTGGCGCATAAGAAAAATTCTCTGGTTGTTTATTTTTCCGCTTACAACTGCCCTGGCAAAATCAAGGGTGGTGTTTTGATTATCAAATCGCAGATACTGCTGACGCCGCAACTCCACATTTTTGGTAAACTGTGTAAGCAGCCTGCCCCTGAACCTGCCAGACTGGCTTAAAAAAACAGTATCTACCCTGTCTTGAATCAGATGGTCCATAACAGGAGGTGTTATGTAAACATTGCCAAGCAATATTATCTGCTCAAGGTCCCTTGTCATTATTTCATCAATCAGCCTGCCGTTTTTTTTGGCCAGAAGACGAAACCCATCCTTATGAAGCTGTGTGCCCTGTTCTACAATGTACACGGTTTCCATTTTTTATATCCTCTACTGTTTTTTTAAGCTCTGTAATTTCATTTTTCAGCATACAAACATCATTCCTTAGATCATCCCTGCCAGTAGCTGTATCAGCCAAATCTGTTTTCTGACTGTTCAGGTGAAGCAAAGGTGTGGGATATTCCCACTTGCCTGAAGTGAAACTGCAGTCACAGGGGATACTTCCCTCAAGGTAAAAAAGCATTCTGCGTATTTTTCGGCATCCAAGAGGAGTACCTTTCAGCCTTGAGATGTAATGATCAGTAATCTGGGAACTGTAGTCTGAACATCTGGAGATAACATCATGAAGCACTTTTTTCCCGTTTTCAACATGGCCGAAAACCCCTAACAGTACCTTTCTTTCAGCAAAGCTCAGGTGATGGTGTTCTGAGACTTTATTTATCAGGTAAGCTAACATGGCACATTTCTCGCCAAGCTTTCCCCCTGAATCAGCCAGGTTTTTTCCTGAAGACACAGAGCTGGTATTTTGTTTCACAAAAATATTTGAAACTTTCTTTTTCTGTCTGTCACTCAGCCATGTTTCATATCAACTGTCCAAAACCTCTGTGGAATTCTTCCTTATGTTGAGAAGATGTTTGATCTGATCATCAGCAGGATTCCCGTACTGGTCAAGAAAAACACTTTTTCTGCCTGACCTGCGGTGTATCCCTAAAGGAAGCTTTATCAGATTGCCATATCCTTTTCCTCCTGATACTGCCTGACGGGGGAAAACTTCCATATTGATTTCTTCAGGTATTTCTGCAAGTGATTCAACACATGTATTGAGAATGTCCATGGCAAATGCTGCCGGCACAGCCTTTTTAAAAAAATACCATGCATGCACACCCTTGCAGCCACTGTCTTCAAAAACAACTGTCAATTCTTTTGACAATGACCACTCATATATTCTTTTGATAAGTTCTTTAATCTTGCTGTCTACTTTTTTCCTGAACAAAGCATCTTCCTTCATTAGCACAAGACAGCTTTTCCTGACATCTATGTCAAGCGCGGAAAAGAAAACCGTACTCTCCTCAGTTAGAGGATAAACTCCGACAGTAAATGCACCGGAAAGATGCTTTACTGCAACATCATGCGTAAACAGTGAATGTATTGGTGCATAACCGCTAATATTTTTAGAACTGTCATACCACTGCCTGGCATACAGTCCCTGCCTGCCACGGAAAAGCTGTAAAAACCGATCTGCTGCCTGCTGTATGCGGATATCACGCAGCGGCAAAGGAACAAAATCAGGCTCAGCAGATACTGCCGACTGTTTGTCAAGCATAATCTCATGCTGCATAACAGGGGGAAGGCCCCTGCGCCCGGCTTCTTTAAAAAAAGATTCTGCCTTTTCTGTGTCACCTCTTTCCAGGCATATTTGCCCCAGTCTCATAAATGCCTCAGGGGCAGTTCCAGAATCTTCAATCGCATTTTTATATACCCTGCATGCTGTGGATGTTTTTCCAAGCATCTCCGCAATCATGCCCCATCCGAGTGCCTCATTACCCGAAACAAATGATATGTTTCCTGCTGAATCAAATATACGTTTTGCCTCATTCTCCCGCCCTTCGCTTACACATTTTTCGATAAGGCGCATAAGCAGTTCAAGGTTACCACTGTCATGACTGCTGCTCGAACAGTTTTTTACAATTTGAGTCTCTTTAATCATAGCAGTTACACGGGTTACGGGTTCAGGGTTTTTATTCAGTATTCTGAATTTTGCCTCATACCTTTGTGGCCTCACAATTCCATGATTTTAATCCTGGAGTTAAGGCCTGAGCCTTTTATTTTTATGAAACCTTTACAGGTTAACTCCTCTGCTTTGCCCCTCTGTGCTCAATTATTTCGCGTTGCATCTTTTTTTCTTCATGACTGGGTATTGGATATTCATCTTTATGCATATCTTCTTCATGTCCCAGAAGAACTCGCAGTGCTTTTGCAGCCCTGTGATGCCTGTCATCAAGGGAAAGTACTTTCCTGAAAGCTTCAACTGCTTTTTCTCTGTTTCCAGTTTCCATGTGGCACCTGCCGGAATAAAAAAGTGCATCTGTATACTCACTGGTAAAGTTTTTCCTTCTTGCACTATTTGCCCGGTTAAAATAATCGAGAGCTTTCTGGAAATCATTTTTTTCAAAATACAAAAGCCCCCATGCCAGAAGTGTTTTATGTTTTCCCATCCGGTCCCGCCTTAATGCCTCGCCAAACTGCTCTTCGGCTTTTTTCACATCCCCTGACCTGGCCAGAATCATTCCGTAAAGTCTTGTCACGTATGGTTTTCTGTATTTCGCTGGTATTTTCTCAATCCATTCCACAGCTGCTCCGTATTTATTCAGATACATCAGACATCGGGCAAGAGTCTCATAAATGTAGTCTTTAGGCCTTCGGGTGCGCTTGTTGGCTGCTACCCTGAGAAACTTTACAGCATCATCATAATTATCCATCTCCATATGAGCTCTGCCTGCAAGGTAAAATTTATGAACCTGCTCCTCATGGTTTGTTTCTTCATCTTCACGAATACAGACTTCAATGGCATCAAAAGCTTTCTCGCCATCACCAAGCCTGATATAGGATTTTGACAGATGATAAAGTGCCTTTACATAGTTTTTATGATCTTTGTGTCGTGCCTGCTTTGCTTCACTGCCCATGGCTTCCCAGTTTTCTATTGCTTTCAGAAAATATGGAACAGCCTTTCTGTCTCTGGTGCTGGCAATATGATGATAAAGCATTCCCTGCCGGTAATAATCAACAACACCATCAGGAAAGGCTTTTTGAGATTCTGCAAAGGCTGCCTCTGCCTGCTCAAAATAATGTTTCCGGTTTTCACCAAGACTAATCTGTCGTCCCTTATCAAACATAAGGGCATTATAGTAATTAAATGCAAGCGCTGAAAGATAGCGGTAGTACCCTGGGCTGGCGCTGATACAGTTTTTCAGTATTTCTATCGCCTCCTGGAAACGGTTAAGCTGTGACAGGGCAAATGCAATTTCAGCAAGCATCCTGTGTGCATCTGACTCTGCAGCAGCCTGTGGATGTTTTTCAGCAAGAGGATGAAACGCTGCTACAATATGTGTCCAGGCATTTTTGCTCTTCAATTCATGCACCTGAGCAATCAGGCTGTTAATGCTCTGAACAGCTTTTTCCGGGGTCTGTTCCGGTATTTCTGTTGTCGCCGGGTATGTCATATTAATCTCCCTTTTTTGATTGCATTCTATATTTATATACAGGGAGACTGCTGTTTTCTTACAGAAGAGGTAAAAAAGGGATAAAAGCAAAATGAAAAAGAGAGGTAGGAGCGCATTCATGCGCGAAAGGATTTGTGCAAAGGGACAAAGTAGTTGGTAGCCGAAGACTTTAGTCTGCGTTAGTACAAGGGGAAAAGAAATGTCAAATAAAAAAATTCAAATCACAAAGTCGTCATTGCGAGGAGTCCTGCTATGGCGGGACGGCAATCTCATGCAATGAAAAAAGATTGCTTCACTTCGTTCGCAATGACAGTTTTTTGACATTTCCTTTTTTGAGCTTCATTTGACATTATATGATTTTGTAATTTGCGATTGCACAGATCCTATATTTCATGTCCCAAAACAGGTAATGTGCAATTTATATAACTGTTTTATACTTTCCGCAGCCATAGACAGTGTTTTTGCCAATATGGACAAATTCACCAAGCCTGAGAAGGGGATAAAGACGGGAAGGCAGGTTGTTCAGGATAAAACGCCCTGTTAAACCGCCAAGGTTTATGTGTGAAGGCTGACTGACAGATTGCCTCTCAAGTGTAACCCATTTAAGGGCATGATCTGTCGCAGTAACCTGTTCAGCAATACTGCGGTAATCATTGTCCGGGAAACTACCGGTCTGATAAAACTGCGACAGAGCCCTGAGCCTGCGCAAAATTGCATTGATGAAAAGCCCGGCTGTTACTTTGCTGCTTACAGCACCCTGCTGCTTGAGCTTTAAAGGGGTCAGCAGACATATTGAAACCTTCTGCAGGGCAGATGAAGGCAGAGTGTTTTTTTCTTTCATCTGTGAAAAAGTTATTTTCCTGACATTAATGTCTGCGAAGCTGCCTTCAGTGTACATTACAACCGGTTCTGTATTAAACGGGATACACTGAACAAGTCTGAGAGTAAAAGGAATTCTTGCTGTACCAAGACCATACTTTTCACCACAGAGTTTCACAGCCTCAATCCATGTCTTGAAATATTGATCTGCCCATCCAAAAAGTGTCAGGAAAAAGGATATCTCATAGCCAGATGAAAAATCAGTCTCTTTGAGTGCCGGAGGGTCAATCACATAGGAGGCTGGAATGCTTTTGCCGGTTTCCTGGTCTGGTTTGAAAAGCTTTACAAACAAACATGCCTTCACATATTCACAGCCCCGGCAGTTGCAGGATGGTTTTTTGCAGGAAATATCCCTGAGAGCATGGCCAACAGCACCGCGAATAGTCGAGCCCTTGTATGGCGGAAGGCGACCGCTTTTTTGAAGCTGTATGGTGAATTTGAAACGTGAAAGGGTGAAGTCAGACACGATTGTGATTTTTTTTTATCCAGGGGAATTGTAGTTCATCAGATTTTAATTTAAAATCAGGTATTAACAAGCAAAGCAAACTGTCAATTTCTTTAAAAAGAGATTCGCATAGTTTCTTTTCTATAGGTTTTGTTCCGTGGGCAAGAATCGAATTGTTTCTTTCATTCAAAATGCCCTGAAGCCTGTCATTTCCTTCAAAGGCTTTGCCAGTTTTAGAACCAAGTTAATTCAGTAAAACAAAGGACCTTTTTAGACCTATTTTTATTTTACCACTACGATCATCACTGTATGACTCAATATTCCCTCTTTTATCCTTGGGAATTTTATCAATTTTTACGTCTCCTGTTTCAATCTGAAACTCTTTCTTCAATACTAACTGAGCCAACATCTCTGCCACACGATATAATCGAGCAAGCGTATCATCAAATTTTCCCTCAATAAACCTTCTGGCAGCATTGTTGTAAATATCAATAATAACATCCTGAGTGATACAACCACTTTTTATTGTCTTCCCAATTTTCAGTATATTTTCCTGTGCTGATTTATTAATCCTGAATTTCTCGATTTCATTATAGTCAAATTTAATTTTATCATATTCGCTGAAAAACCTGAAATGGTCAAACCTGTCCCAGCTTATAAACGCCTGGGCAAGGGGCATTACATTGTAAATAAGATCCTTATCGTAATTGTCAAGAAGTGAGTTGTTGATATTTTTAAAAATTTCAAGTGCAGATACAAAACGCATTTCATCCATAAGTCTGAGTCCGAACTGCAATTCCCTGCGGGAAAATATGCCTTCAGGAGGAACAGCAAGAAACCGCTCTGTACCGTCCTGAACAATACCATTTTTTCTATCACCTGTAATATATTTCAAGGAAGCGCAGGAATTAAAAATAGCCGATAGAACAAGCCCGCCAGTCATCGCCTTTGTCCCGCTTGTATAATCGGCTTCAATTTCATCAGATTTAAAGCCCCTTTTATACAAAGCACGGAAGGCATTGTTAATTTCCTTGAAGATCTGTTGTAAATCTTCAGCAGTTGACAATTCAAATATCTCATGTTTTGAATTGTCAAAAGAAAGTTCATTAGCAATCTTACATGCATATTGACGGCTGCCTTCTGAAACAATAAAAGCAGTGAAATCTGGATGACTGTTCTTTATAGTTTTTACAAGAGGTTTTGTAATATCAATATCAGGCCTGCTTCCTGTTCCTACTGTGATAATAATGGCTTTCATTATGCGAAATCCTTTAAGTTTAAAGGCTTACTGTTTTTCTCAGAGGCACATTCATACTCAAATTACTCAATACCATGAGTAATTTTACTCAAAGCCATGGGTATAGTTAAATTTTTTTAAGCTTTACAGCTTCATTACACTGTCAATTATTTGCCTGAAGGGTTTTGGACTGTGGTTTATAAATTCATTGTACTCAGTCAGGAAAGCGATCCACCTGTCCATATCTACTTTGCCGTTTACCAGCAAAGGGTTATGCCTGTGCCCTGAAAGATAGCGCATGTCATTTTAAGTGATTCTGACTGCGCAGACTGCAGCAGATCATCTTTCTGATTTTCATTCATCCCCACTGTGATTTCCCTTCAGTTTGCTGAACATATTGTGAAAACCAAACATGCTGAAATATTCTTCAATGTCCGACCAGTTAAGTTCTTTTCCATGCAGTTTCATAACTGCTTCAATATCCGAATAGTCAACAGTTTTCCTCGACTCATCATTTGCCATTGCCTGAACCTTTAGTCCAATAAGATCTTCCACCCTTAGTACTTTAATGGTCAGGGTTTCACTTAATATCTTTTTTCTCCAGATCCTGTCTGGATATGAGAAAATCAACATCAACCGTAGCTCTTGGAACTTTCCAGACACCAAGCGCAAACCCGCCAATAAGGGTATAGCTTACGTTATTATCTTTAAAGGATGATAAAAGTTTTCCTATGACAAGTTTAAAATCCACAAAGGAAAGTCCTGCTGTTAGCGGTTAAGTAAACAGTTTGGCATATTACTGTAGGAGCGCATTTATGCGCGATTGTTTAATATGAACCGATTTCAATCGCGGCTAAAGCCGCTCCTGCATAAATAAATCTATTAAAATTTAAAGAAAAGACTCAAGCCTCTTTTTACTGCAAAAGCTCATTCCCCATGGACTTTCAATCTATTGCGGCTTTACCCTCACAACATAAACTGGACAAAGATGTTTGACAATTAGAGGGAAAAGTTGCAGCTGGTTGGAAGTCAGCTCATCATTTTCTTTCACTTCCACAAAAAACTTTTCTGTTAAATCAGGCTTGTAAACAAACAGATCAGGATCACCACCTTTAAGTGGCAGGGCGTTTTTTATAAGCTGTCTTACCGCAGGTTCTCCAAATATTTTACACAGCATTGCGAAGCCCTCATTATACTCACGTTGTCGGGGGCAGCGCATTAAAAAATACTGTTTTAATACAGAATAGCCTTTATCCATAAAATGCTTTTTTGCAACCATGGCTGGAAAGTTTCTGCCTGCTTTATGAATTCCAACACGACCCGGCCATTGTTCGTAAATGCAACAGGGATCATCATGTTTATATAAATCCCTCTGTTCGCGAGGGTAGGTTACGGTTATTTCTTTCTGCCAGTGGTCTTTTTTCATGTAAAATATCTTTTACGATTATTATTTTATTCAATAAACAGATCGAGTCTCTTTTTTGCTTTGGATTTTTTGAATGTCTTGCCCATATGCTCTTTTACTGCAAGGGCAAATTTTTTCTTATCCTCTTCGGTTTCAAGATGTTCAAGAGCATCCCTTATAACTGTAGAGATAATTCCGGCATCCGTAGGCTTCAAAACCTTGATTTTTTTTATCAACTTATTTATGAGTGGTTCCGGAGGTGGAGGAGGTAAAGGTTCAGGATTCTGTTTTGTATCAGGTGATATTGCTGATTTCAACACAACAAATTTCATGGGATCAATAGTTGCAACAGGTTTGTCCACAAGTTCCATTACTGCCCAGCCAAAAGGCTGCAAGCCATTATTAGACCCTGGTTTTCTGCTCTCAGATGCAAGCCAAATAGTTGTTGCATGATCAAGACATTTTGATTTTCCCTTACCCAGATTAATTTTTATATCTCTGTTTCCTTCAATGGTTACAAATTCTGCTCCTGAATGTCTTCCCAGACGAACTGGGGAAATATCTGCCCCATTAAACTGCTTTATGATTTTGCTGTTAACACCAGATCCATAAAAGCTCCTTAGTGACAGTAAAAATTTCTCCTTTTTAATAGGATTTGTAATGTCTGAAGATGTATCTGGCTCTTGAATATTTATAACACCACCAAAAACTGACCCGGGCTGAATCACTTCAAGAATTTGAAAAGGCCCTTTTGCATCTGTCATAGAACCCTTCTTTTTATTAACAGCATAGATTATTTTTGTTTTTACATTTTCAACAGGCAGAAAATCGGAAACCTTAATCATTCTGAATGGATCAGTTTCAAATTTGCCCCCCAACAACTCAAATTCCAGCTCTTTTGCTTTGCGCTTCCAATTATTGATTTTTTTCTCCTTTGCCAGCATGCTCAAATAAGCTGTCCGCAATGAGCCCTTTAAAGATGATCCTGGAATATAAGGTGTGTAAGCTGTTCTGCTAATTGTAAATTTGTTAAGTTCCTGTTGAATTCTGTTACCCGAAATATTTTTTACCTTCTTATAATGGCTGATCATATCATCAGAAACATCAACCTCTCTGCCTGATATGGTTTTGGAAGAAATAAATCTGTAAAGTTCAATAATTGACTCTATTGTACCCTTCATACATATCGAAGCAAATTTGTCGCGATCAGAATCAGAAAGACTCTCAATAAAAACAAGAGGATCAAAAGCAATAAGTTTTTTGCTGTTTGCATCAAACTTGAACCCTGTCGGCTCATACACATCATCACAGCCTATATGAACAGGCGACATTATATGAAGTTTTATATACAGCAAATTTTCCATATATTTTAAACCTCCAAATTCACAGGGATAAAAAGTGAATACCCCTGGGTCACAGCTTTTTGCTGAATTTTTGAAACACCGGACACTGCTCTGCCAATGTATGGTTTGTTGAAAATACTGGATTCTTTTGGCTTAAAAACAGCTCCCTCATCTGCCATGATAACGGGATTTTTGAAAGGATTGGCTGAATTTGCCAATCTGTCCCCATGGCGTCCAAACCTTGTAAAAGAAGTGAAAAATGTTTCTTCAAAAATATCTCTCTCAGGAACACAAGGAGCAAGTGTATAGCAGGCATCAGGGTTGTCGCTTCCCATTTCAGCAAGATCAATTTCTGTGTCCTCTCCTAATTCAAATTTTCCAAGCCCAGTGGATGCATCCTTGCCAAATCCAAAAGCACCAATTTTCTCAATGCCTTCTTTTACCTGCTCAATGGTTATAAGCTCATCATCAATTCCCACAAAAAGCGCAAGTTCTGTTTCCGGCAGAAAAACCTGCTGATCAACAGCATATGGAGCAAAAGCATCCCCGCCGGTTGTAGCAGTCAGCCTGTTAATGGTATTATGAGGCTGAGTAAAACCTGTGGTAAGACCTTTCATGCTTGCTTTTTGCAAATCCTTTTTTGTTTTCTCACTCAATATGCTTTCTGCTTTTATCAGCAATTCTTTATCAGTTAGAAAGTCAATGCCTTTATCTTTAAATGAGAATAATTTTTGTCCCTCCTCAATCATCATCCATATCTTTGCCTTATACTCCTTGCGTTTCTCAATCCTCTCCTTTTTGTTTCCCGGAATATTAAACAGTTTGTCAGGGGGAAGAGATGGAGATTTAAAAGCATAAAGATATTTACTGCCAAAACAGAGCTTTGGGAAAGCTGATGAAAAAACAGCAAAAGGCTTTTCAGAATATTGTGAAATTAAATCAGAAAGAGGTTTTTCAGCAAGAGATTCGTCATGTGCTATCTGCCAGCAAAAATGACCAAAAATTGTATCCCCCTTCAGTGGTGTGCCAAAACCGGAAACCGGTTTTATGGTTATGTCATAAACCTTCAATTTTCACCTCCAGCAAAAGGATCTATTGATTTAAACTTGTCATCAAACTGTTTATCTGTAAACTCAAAGGATATTCTTCCATATCCCCTGCTGCCGCTTCCGCCAAGAGCATCCATTTCAAGAAGTTTCAACCCCTTCAAAAGTACACTATTAAAAAGATCCTCGTCTCCGTCCTGAAGGATTTTGAATGTTGCAAGGAACTTGAATTCTGTTCCTTCAGGTACCCGCTCAATAAAACGTGGATTTTCTGCGGTGCCTTTAATTCTGTTTATGACATTTTCAGACTTTTCCTCTGTAAAAAGCCACCGGTTATTCCTGGCTGATTCTTTCCATTTGTCATCAAGATAACAGTCGGAAAATGATACCCGTGTTGGCCCGAGATTTGATTCATCTTCATCCGCTCCGCTTGAACCAAATATTTTGAGGATGGCTTCACATTTAGCTTTTTTATCACCATTGACTTCTTTAAGCGTTTTCATGGAGACTACCTTTCCTTCGGTATGCACCATCAATCCACTTTCCATTTCCAAAAGTGATCTTACCTTACCCTTTATTGAGGAACCTGGAATGTAAGGTTCAAATGTGTGTGGATGTTTTATTACAGGACTATCAGTACCCCCAATATGCATTTCCATATTACCTGAACCAATATGCAAACCGCTTTTTAACTTTATAGTACCTTCAAGTTTTTTAACTTTGGTAAGTTTCATCTTCTGCCTCCCCTGACTGTAGTTTCATTCTTTTCATAATAGAATTTATAGTAACCAATGAAAGATTCAAACAGATTAGCAAATATTTCAAAATCCTTCCTGTCATTAACTTGATTTAATGATCCTGAAATAAAATCTTTAAAACCTGGAGAAATAAGATCTCGCCCAACAGCATAGGCTGCTTTTGCATTGATCATCTTCAGATAAGGAAGCACGCTTCCAAATTCTGAAGGGTTTGATTTAGTAATACTGTCAAACCTCAAAACCTCCTCATAGAATTTTCTAATTTGTGTTGTTTTGTTAGTTTTGTTAGTTTTTTCATTAAATATTTTTTTTGCCAGTGTTTCAGCTTTTGATGAAAACAGCTCCGGGTCAACCAAATTTTTGTTTTTATCCTTCCATAACTTTATTTCCATTTTACACCCTCCTCTATCTTTGATTATATAAAATTTGCCAAAGTGGTATTTTCATTGCACCGCCATACTGGCTGAACCAGACAGCAGTTTCTTCAACTTCATTTAAAACCCTCTTTTTTTCTTCGGCCTTTAAATTTTTTGCAACATTCCTTGCAAGGTTATATTTGAACTGGGATCTCCACTTCAAACAGGACAGATCATCCATACTGATTTCAGATTTTTCCTCAAGCAGTGTTTTTTCCATCGTTGCCATGTCAGTAAAATGATTCAGCCTGTAAAACATTGCTTTACTGAAATATTCCATTTCAAACCATGATTTCAGGGTGTTTTTAATTTTTTCTAATTTCTCATAGTCGCTCCAATTAACTGTTTCACCAAAAACTGTCAGGGAATTCTTTTCATTGGTTTTGGAACTATGCAGTGCAGTTTCAGCTCGTTCATCTATTTGTGGAACAGGTTCTCCGGGTCGGTTAATACTGATTCCTGCAGATATGCTCATATCGGGATTAGAACAAACATATTTTGTGAATGAATTTTTTAAATCAAGGGCAAAATCAATAACCCTGTTCCATGGGCCAATTAGGAACAGATCATCACCACCCGCAAAAACAGTGTAGATGTTGTTATATTCCTTTTTTGTTTTAAGCACAAAGGGGAGATAAATTGAAAAAAAATAGTTCATCTGTCTGCTTAATGTAGCAAATCTTGATAAACTGTTATGTTTTAAACCACACGCAAAGACAAGTCCAAGGTTATCAACATCAGCCTTTAAAACACCGAGAGCCTCAATCCCACAATACTTTCCATCATCTTGTTTGTTTAAAGCCCATTTTGATATATGGTGAAATGTTCTTGGAACACCATCTCGAATCATATCAAAAAGTTCAGTCTTTTTTTCTTCAGATTTTTGTCCATGAAGGAGGCGATCAATAGATTCATCTGTGTTGTCATCTTCATTATATACTGGTACATAACCATTGATGAACTTAACTGTAATGTTCCCTGCAATTTTATCTTTACCTGATCCTGATATGTCCCAATATCTTAGCAGTTTACCTTCATCTGCCAACTGTGAAAGTTCTCCCCCAACATCAAGGCTTACCTGATATTGTCCAAACAATGGTTCCATAAGTTTATTGCTGAATATATTTGCATCAACAGTTGTAACAGCAATTCGGTCAGCTTTTACCAGAGTAGTCCCAAAATATATATGATCCCTGCATATTTTGCACGCAGAGCCTTTTTCTTTCAAGACAGTATCCTTTTCTTCAACAAAACGGTCTGACGGTCTTTTCCCGCAGTAAGGACACAAACTGTCCTGCAGATCATTGTTAAACCCATCAAGATATCCCTCAACTGCTCCTCCATATTTGTTTAAATCTATTTTTCTGAATTTCCTTTTCTCAGACTCTTTTGACAGCCTGTCCCAGAGACTTCCAAACCTGTCTGAAACAAAATCTCTACAGGATGCAGCAACAAAAGATATACCTATTGAAACCTCACCGAGAAAGTTTTTAATGAGCCACCCATTAATTTTATCTTCAACATTAACAAGTTTTTTTCGTGTTTCATCAGTACTCGGTGCAACAACTGTGAACTTTCCAGCTGCGTTCAAGACAACCGATGTCTGAGGTAAACCCATTTCCCTGCACAACATGTCAGCAGCAAGTTCAGATAAAAGAGACACTGCAAATGATCTGCCACGAAGCAGTTTTGCAGAAGCTTTGTTTGTGTTGCCTCCTTCTGCAAATATGAATTTCTGTATTCCATAAAAATCACCATTAACAATCAGAAATTTGTTGTCCTCATAGTTGTCTATCTGTTTAGTTTCAAGACTGTTGTTATAATTGTGAAACTGATAAATAGCTGAAGCAAGGGCTGCTGTCATCTTTGAATGATCATAAAGAGATACATCTGGTATTACCTTTCCAACTGTTGCAGCCGGTATGTGTGATGCGTAAATCATAAACAGGCTGTCAAAATGCTCAAACCACAGAGGTATATTTTTCTTATGGGCAAGTTTTTCAAGATCACTTAAAAAACCATCAAAAAGCTGTCTGTATTCATCATCAGCTTGCTTTCTATCCAGTTCCTCTCTTTTTGCAGGAAAAATATTATTTGGGGACAGTTCCTTTAGTGGATATCTGTAATTAAAAGCATCAAGGCTGTTTTTTGTCCACTTCTCATCTGTTGATATTCCCTCAAAGATTGTTAGCATACGGGTTTTTTTATAATCCCTGTAGCCTATTCCCCTGTTATAGTTTTCAAATTCATTTCGATCAAAACCACTGCTAACTCTGTCAGCCATAGTAATTATCCATTGTAAAGGCGTCTCTGGTTTGTGATGACCGGCTGCAAGGTTTATAAATGGATCATCTATTCCCCAGCCCCCCCTGTTAAACTCCTCAGGTAAAAACTTCTCAATATGGTCAATAAAAGCAGCAGTGTAAACTGCATGTTTATGTGAATAATGGCTGTTGTAGTACGGCTGATAAAGGCCGGCATTGTTGTTCAGAAATTCATCGCTGACTTGCATACTACCTCTCTCAGCAAACTTCCCGATATCATGCAGCAAGCCTGCTATTGCAATTTTGTAAACAGTATCATCCATGTTTTTCCCCCTGATTTAAACAGTTTCTGTTTCCCAGTGTTACAACTTCGCGCGTGAACGCGCTCCTACAATTATTATACTAAGAAGCTATGTTGTTTCTTACAAATTATTTGTTTCCACGCCCCAGCAGTTTTATTTGACCTTCGTTTACATACAGACTATAATTATAGTCTGTATAAGACATGTAAAGGAGACTGGCAATGATTAAAACAATTCCACTGGCAGAAGCCAAGAAAAATCTTTCTTCTCTTATTAGAGACATAGATGAGAAATATGACAGATACACTATTACCAAAAATGGTGTGAGCAAAGCTGTAATGCTTAGCAGAGATGAATTTGACGGTCTAATGGAAACACTTGACATATTAACGAGCAAAGAAGAAAGAGATGCAATTGCCAGGGCAAAGGCCCAGGTCAAAAAACGCCAGACAGTTTCATTTAAAAACATAAAAAACAGGTATGGTCTTAAATGAAATGTTCCATACGATTTACAAGGGAGGCAGAGGCTGATATTGACCTTGTCTGGCATTCTGACAGGAAGCTGTTTGCAAGGATAATGAAAAAGATAGAATTTCTTGAAAATCATCCGGCAGAAGGCAAGCCGCTTACAGGAAACCATGCCGGGGAATTTTCCCTTAGGTTGGGCAGTTACCGAATTGTCTATCAGTCTGACCATACAAGAAACCTTATTTATATCCTCACCATTAAGCACCGTAAACATGTTTATTAACACTCAGCCCTGACAAGATATTTTCGCGCGTGAACGCGCTCCTACACTATCTCATACCTTCCAAGGCCAAAGCTTGTGCCTTTGCCGACATGTATATACTGCCCAAGTATTATAAAGGGGAGAAAATCCGTAAAATCTCCTGTAAAAGTTATCTCTCCTGTAAAGCCCTCAAGTTTCATCATGGACTTTTCAGCATCAGAATACCCCCAGCTTTCCCAGGAAAGCTTCCTCTCTTTTACATTTACATTATCAGCTTTCTTTATCAAACCCTTAAAGTCAAGGTTAATCTCATGACTGCAATGGAAATATGAAAGCTCTGATATTCTTCGCAGAAGGTTTTGCATAAGAACATGAAACTCAGGATTACGTACAAAAGCCCCCCTGTGTTTTATGCGTGTGGGTGTGGAAAACCGCATAGTAAGATCTCCTGCATTCAAATCTCCTGCTTTGGAAACAATATCCCTCCACGATACAGCCTGGCATGCCCGGCAATCTATTTTACCATTGTTATTATAAATATCCGTGTCTGTCTGACAGTTAATAACCCTGTAAACTCTGAATCTGCCCCTTCCTTTTCCAGTTCCCCGTTTCCCGATTTCAGAAAAAGCATATATAAAATAGGGAATATATTTTTCTGCTTTGCCTGTCAGGGTAAGCATAAAAACAAACTGCTCACCAGGACGGTAATAGTGCCTTTCTTCAAATGGCGGACATAAAACAAAAGGATGTGGGACAGCTCTCTGTTTTTCTGTTTCGATAAAATCTTCAGTTACCTGTGTTTCAAAAAGGTATGCATAAACACAACTGGATGAAAGGGGGCAGTCATTACACTCAGCACTTTTCAGGGCACAGGCAACCTGCCTGAACGCTCTGGCAAGAACTTTTCTGAATGCTGTCCCTCTGAACCCAGGCAGTTGTACTGAGTCCACAGCCTCAAGCTCAAACCTGAGCTGTGCTATTACAAAGAAGTCCATAGCTGATTTTTTTAAAGAGAGAGTCAGGGGGGGCAAGGGGGGGCAAGTCTCCTTTTGACTCATGTTAACATTTGCTCTATGCTGATTAACATGACATGTTTTGCAGATTCTTGTCTGCCTTGATTTGTTCTTTCATGCACACAAATAAATCGCAGTACTCGAAGGGTAATCCCTGTAGTTTTTTGTATTTCTTTAACATCATGCCCATTAACATATTATATGATTTACAGTTTTTCCAAATACTCATTCAGCTTCTTGTTGAATTTCAAAAAAACTTTGTCAACAGTTTCTATACCTTCGCACATTCTATCCCAGTCCAGTTGATGACCATAACCATGATAAACAACGTGCCTGAATTTTCTAAATGGCCCAATAGCAAGAGAAAGAGAGTTGTCAAATAATTCAGGTAATACCTGATAAGAAGGAGAACAGAATCTCTTAAACAATTCAATGTGCCAGGTATTTCCAACAGGCAAATCAACATCATGAAATCTGCTGACACGCTTGAGAATATTTTCCACTCCCCCATAAAATTGTGCTAAAAATGCAGCTGCGGCGGTTTTTTCACGAACAGAGGGCGCTTTCCCCTTAGTATCATTGTGCAATTCAGCTAATTCCTGCAATACGGTTTTCATACATTCTAATTCAATGCTGACTTCTTCGCGGAGATCATCCCGGGTCATAACAATATTTTCCCCTGGGTTTGAATGCGGCGGGAAAAACGGGTTGGCGGAGTTAAAGAGACAATATCTAATGGAGTATGCAACATTTCCTCAAGCCGAGAGGCAAATTCATAGAGTTTCCATCCCTGCACCCCGTCACAGGCAATATCAATATCCCTTGCTTTCTGAGGGGAGCTTACAGAACTGCCAAACAAAATCACCCGTGTTGCACCGTAAGCCTTGGCTACAGAAACAATTATATCAATTTGTTCTTGACTGACTGCCATTTTTGAGCAACCTCTCTGTTGTTTTGCTCGAGGAGTAAAATTCTTGCCTTTCACACAAGATGTGATCTTTGACAGGCAAAAACTTTAGTATGCTTTCTGTATGTAAAATTATAGGAAATCTGAAGTTGTGGGTCAATATAAAAATCTTCAAAAAAATTGAGGAGTCAGGGGGGCAAGTCTTTTTTGCGAATTCCGGGGACACCTTACTTAATTGTTGACTAAAAGTTAAGAATTGCTTATTGTCTGCATATGGCTAGTGTTGTGTCAAACCTGTAACGGCGTAACAAAGATAGTCATTGCGAGGATCCACGATAAATCGGGACAGGCTCCAGCCGCGGCAATCTTTTTGGCAAAAAGCACAAGATTGCTTTGCTAAGCTCGCAATGACATGCGACTTTATATTGTTGACACGACACTAGAATGGCAAGAGCAGTAGCACCCGGGATTCCACATCATGTGACACAACGCGGAAACCGGAGGCAACAAACATTTTTTATTGATGATGATTACCATGCTTATCTGGAGTTAATGTCTGAATGGTGTGGGAAATATCATGTTGATATCTGGGCATATTGTCTGATGCCCAACCATGTTCACCTGATAGCTGTACCGAAAACAAAGGATGGTTTAAATCTTGCGATTGGAGAAGCACATAGACGCTACACCAGACGGATTAATTTTCGTGAAGGCTGGCGAGGTCATTTATGGCAGGGCCGGTTTTCATCATTTATCATGAACGAGGAATACCTTTTGGCATGCACGAGATATGTAGAGCTGAATCCTGTTCGGGCAGGTTTTGTCAAAAAACCTGAGGAGTGGCCCTGGAGCAGTACGAATGCACATAAGAGCGGCAAAAATGATCTTATTGTAAAAACAGAACCATTAAGAGAAATGGCTGGTATGGACTGGAAAGAATTTTTATCTGTTGATGTACAGGAAGAGGAAATTAAGTTATTAAGGAAACACGAACGAACCGGACGACCTTTGGGTAAAGATTCGTTTATTGAAAAAGTAGAATTGCTTTTAAACAGAAAACTAAAACCTCAAAAACCTGGACCCAAAAGAAGATAAGTAAGGTGTCCCCGGAAAATATTCAAGTTTTAAGTTGACACATCTGTCCTCCATACCCTATACTTTTCTTATCAAAAACAGTCCCATCGCGTATTGTGCAAATCAAAACAGAGCCCATGCCCCATGTGTTTTATAGCTGACTTTCATATTCATTCCTATCTTTCCAGGGCCACAAGCCCGCAGATGAACCTTGAAAATATATATAAATGGGCCCAGATAAAGGGTATAGCAGTGGTTGGAACCGGGGATTTTACCCACCCTGAATGGTTTGCCGAACTGCAGGAAAAGCTTGAGCCGGCAGAGCCCGGCCTTTTCAGGCTAAAGGATGAATACTGTTCATAGATCGACAGGCAGGTTCCGGATTCCTGCCGTGCACCTGTCAGGTTTCTGCTGAGTGTTGAGATAAGTACAATCTATAAAAAACAGGATAGAACAAGAAAGGTTCACAGCCTTATTCTTTCCCCTGACTTTCTTGCAGCAGGCCGCCTGAATGCAGCCCTTCAGGAAATCGGTAACATCAAGTCTGACGGCAGACCCATAATCGGCATGGACTGCAAGAGGCTTCTGCAGATGAGCCTTGATGCATCTCCTGAAAACACTCTGATACCAGCACATATCTGGACACCCCATTTTTCTGTTTTAGGTGCTGCAAGCGGTTTTGACAGTATTGAGGAATGTTTTGAGGATTTAACTGCCTGCGTTTTTGCCCTTGAAACCGGTCTTTCCTCAGATCCGCGCATGAACTGGATGCTTTCAAATCTTGACAATTTTGTTCTTGTCTCAAATTCTGATGCACACTCTCCATCAAAACTTGCCAGAGAGGCAAATATTTTTGCGTGTGCTCTTTCATACTTTGACATGATGAAGGCCCTCAGGAAAAAGGATGAAAATGGTTTTAAAGGAACACTTGAATTTTTCCCGGAGGAGGGCAAATATCATTATGACGGGCACAGGTCATGCAAGGTGAGAATGGGACCGGATGAGACCATCTCCCTTGACGGGAAATGTCCTGAGTGCGGCAAGAAGGTAACTGTGGGTGTCATGCACAGAGTAAAGGTGCTTTCTGACAGGGATCAGGACTGCAGGCCTGAAAGAGCCTTTGGATTTTAAAGCCTTGTGCCCCTTGTGGAGATTCTTTCCGAACTGACCGGTGTCGGGGTTGCGAGCAAAAGGGTAACCCGTGAATACTTCAGCCTTCTTGAACGGTTTGGAAATGAACTGAGCATTCTCAGAAGCTGCCCCCTTAACACGATTAAGCAGGCCGGCTATCATCTGCTTTCAGAAGCCCTTGGTAATATGCGTGAAGGCAGGGTTTCTGTCAGTCAGGGATATGACGGGGAATATGGTATGGTCAGGGTTTCTGATCCGGTTCTGAAAAAAACTCACAAGAAAAGAAAAGAACAGCCGAAACAGATGAAGTTGTTTGCATAACAGCCTATATAAATCAGGCAGGCTTATGCAGGATGTGGTATATTGTTGACTGGAGAACCTGTTAACGGTATCCTTGATAATATCAATTATAATCAGTCTGAACGGAAAGTCCTTTTTCTGTCACTTTGACACCTGACTGAACAGAGTCGGGAGGAGAAATCTTTACTGGTATGTCAAATGTCTGAACATTGGAAAGATCTTTCAAGACGGGATTTTATTGTTAAAACATCCCTTCTTACAGCTGGAACACTGACAGGAACCAATCTGTTTTCAAAAACCTCTGCTCTGGCTTTTCCTGCTGACCAGAACAGGAAACCTGAACAAATTTCAGATAAAAACCCTCAAATTTCCATCATTATTGACGATGTGGGCTATAATTATTCCAGGGTCCTTCCGTTTTTGGAGCTTGGGGTACCAATTACCTTTTCAATTCTGCCCCGCATTACCTATTCCCGGAAATTAGCAGAGCTGATTCACTCAGAAGGCCATGAGGTAATGCTTCACCAGCCAATGGAACCTCACAGCTCAAGTATTGACCCGGGGCCTGGTGCTCTTTATCTGTCCCAGAGTTCAAATGAGAGATACAGCATAATAAAGGAAAATATGGCGAGTTTTCCCTTTGCTGTTGGCGCGAACAATCATATGGGTTCGCTTTTTACAGAATCAAGGGAAAAGGTGGATGAAGCACTGAAGGTTTTTATGGAAGGAGAGTTCTTCTTTGTTGACAGTATCACAACCAGCAATTCTGTGGCCTACAATACAGCAAAAAAACTTCATATGCCATCAGCATTCAGGGATATTTTCATAGATCCGGACAGGGATGAAAAATTCATTGCAGAACAGCTTTCCAAGCTGAAAAGCATAGCTCTCAGATATGGCAAAGCCATCGGGATCGGACATCCCAGACCTGAGACAGTATCTGTTTTAAAAAAATTTCTGAAGGAAATCAAAGATTCAGGCATTGTAACAGTTCATATATCCCAGCTGATTTATACCTGATGCATGATTTGAAACAACAGGCATTACCCCATATTTTCGCAGCAAGACAGGGTGTAACCTGTCAATTTTTATCTGTTCCCCTGAACTCGGGCATTGTTATCTCATCACCGTGACCTATACCCTCTCTTTTTAATACCTTAAGTGCTGTCAAAGCAAGTATTTTCAGGTCGAGCCATAAAGAGCGGTTATCCACGTACCATACATCAAAGCTGAATTTTTTCTCCCAGGTTATGGCATTTCGTCCATTAACCTGAGCCCAGCCTGTTATTCCCGGTTTCACCTCATGCCTGCGTGCCTGTTCCGGTGTGTACCTGTTCAGGTACTGTGTGAGTAGTGGCCGTGGTCCCACAAGGCTCATATCACCCTTCAGAACATTCCAGAGAGTCGGCAGTTCATCAAGGCTGGTTGTGCGTAAAAATCTGCCCAGCCGTGTAATTCTTACAGAATCAAAATCAGAGCTGTGCTCGTGTCTGCAGGGAGCCCGCATTGTGCGAAACTTGACAAGGTAAAACAGTGCTCCATTGAGGCCGGGGCGCTGCTGCCGGAAAAAGACCGGCCTGCCCATGGTGAAAAAAACAGCACAGGAAACAGAAACAATCACCGGCAGTGCCAGAACAAGGCATGAAAGGCTTATAAAAACATCAAAAATACGTTTAACAGTCATTTTTTTCAGTCCTGGCAGAACTGCTACAGAAACAAACAGGGTATACTGTCAGCAACAAGGAGCCCCTTTGTTGTGGGGACAACCCTGCCATCTTTAATTTTCACAAGGTTTGACTTTTCAAGGATTGGAAGCACTGTCCCGACCCTTTTAAAGGTTTGAAAAGATTCAATGTCCATGCCGCCTGTTGTTCTGAAGTTCAGGAAAAGCGACTCAAGCCTTAACTGGTCATCTGTCAGTTCTTCCCTGCCTTCAACAGGAGTATTGCCATCTTCAAAAGATTTGAGATACTGCTTAACGGATTTGCAGTTCCACCATCTGGTATTGTTAAAAAACGAGTGGGCAGCCGGTCCAAGACCAAGATAAGGGTGATGCTTCCAGTACAGGCTGTTATGGACTGAAACATATTTCATGTCACGTGCAAAATTTGATACCTCATAGTGGAGATAGCCCCTGTGTTTGAGAAATTTGGCGGTTTCAAGGAAAAAAGCCTCTTCATCAGTCTCCTCCGGCATACATATTGTGCTGTTTTTCCTGAGATTCCAGAAAGGGGTGCCCTCTTTTAATGTCAGCTGATAGCAGGAAACATGCTCCGGCTTGAAAGAAACAGCCCGGCTCAAAGTGCTTATCCACTTGTCTCTGGTCTGGCCCGGGATTGCATACATAATATCAATGTTTAAATTTGAAAATCCGGCTTCCCTGATCAATTCGATTGCCTGTTCTGCCTCATAAACCGTATGCCTTCTTTCAAGAAACTCCAGAAGTTCTCTGTCAAAGGACTGGACTCCAAGGCTTATTCTGTTAAAACCCAGATCACGGAGCATTTTCAGGTTTTCACGTGACAGGTCGTTGGGGTTTGCCTCTATTGTTTTTTCAGCCCCTGGCAGGAAAGTAAAATTTTCATGGAGAAAGCCCACTAATTCTCTCATGGCATGTTCATTAATGACAGTAGGTGTTCCTCCTCCAAAATAGAGTGTGGAAAAACTGCTGGAGTACTCTCTGTAAAGAAGAATTTCCCTTTTGACTGCATCAAGCCATGCAGGGATGAGCCGGCTGTCAGCTGTTGAGTAAAAGTCGCAATAGGGACACTTTTTAATGCAGAAAGGTATATGGATATAAAGACCGGGTTTTAGTTTGATTTCAGCAGCCATAAAAATTTATTCTTAACTTATTCAACCGGAATTGTACTGCTGTACATTTTCCGGCCGGGTTTGTCAGACAAATCAGCTGTCATCAGTTTTAAGAATTGAAATAAATGCCTTTTGCGGAATTTCCACAGCACCCACCATTTTCATTCTCGATTTACCCTTCCTCTGCTTTTCCAGCAGCTTACGTTTCCTTGTAATGTCTCCCCCATAACATTTGGCAGTGACATCTTTTCTGTACGGGTTGATTGTGGAGCGGGCAATAATGTTTCCGCCTATGGCGCCCTGTATGATTATTTTAAACATCTGCCTCGGAATTTCCTCTTTCAGGCGTTCGCATATGTTCAGGGCGCGTTTGCGTGAATTGTTCTGATGGACTATAAGGGAGAGGGCATCAACCTTTTCGTGATTTACCAGCATGTCCACCTTGACAAGAGAGCTCTCACGGTAATCAAGAAACTCATAGTCAAATGACCCGTATCCCTGTGTTATGGTTTTCAGCCGGTCATAAAAATCATAGATCACCTCAGCCAGAGGAAGATCAAAATTTATTTCAATGCGACCGTGGGTGGGGTAATTAAACTTTGAATTGACACCGCGCCGTTCCATGCAAAGCTGCATTACAGCTCCCATGTAACGCTCCGGGATGATGATGGCAATCCTGACAAACGGTTCCTCTGATTTTTCTATTTCGCCAGGGTCGGGATAGTAGTGAGGATTATCAACAGTAACCTTTTCTCCGGATTTAAGCAGGAACTTGTACTTGACGCTTGGCGCAGTCATTAATATAAACTGACCAAATTCCCTTTCAAGGCGTTCCTGCACTATTTCCAGGTGAAGAAGACCAAGAAAGCCGCAGCGAAAGCCCTGTCCAAGTGCAGCAGAGGAGTCTTTCTGATAGACCAGTGCAGCATCATTAAGCTTGTACTTGTCCAGCGATTCAGCCAGGGACAGATAGTCATCAGCTGCAATAGGATATACAGAGGAAAAAACCATGGGCTTTGGCTCTTTGAACCCGGGAAGCAGAACTGCTGAGGGGTTGGATTCAAGGGTTATGGTATCCCCGACACTGGTATCGCTTACAGTTTTAATGCCTGCTATTAAATAACCTACCTCACCGGCTGAGAGCTCTTTTCTTCGCTCCAGTTTCAGCCGGAACACCCCAACCTCTTCAACCCTGTGTGTGGCGCTGTTGGAAACAAACCGTATTGTGTCACCGTTGCGGATACTGCCGTCAAAGACACGGCAGCTGATAATAGTCCCGCGAAAAGAATCATACTGAGCATCAAAAATAAGTGCTGAAAGGGGCTTTTTTGTGGTTCCCTTTGGTGGGGGGATCCTTTCGGTTATTGCCTTAAATACCTCTTCTATCCCTGTTCCTGCCTTGGCTGAACACAGTATGGCAGCATCTGAGTCAAGCCCGAGTTCTATCTCTATTTCCTCCCGAACCCGTTCAATATCTGCTGCCGGAAGGTCTATTTTATTGATTACAGGGATTATTTCAAGGTCATGCTCCATTGCTGCGTAAAGATTGGCCATGGTCTGTGCCTCAACTCCCTGGGCAGCGTCAATCAAAAGCAGTACACCCTCACAGGAGGCAAGAGCCCTGGAAACCTCATATGAAAAATCAACATGCCCCGGAGTATCTATGAGATTAAGCTCGAAATCCTCCCCCCTGTCATTTTTATATGGCAGGGTTACTGTCTGGCTTTTAATGGTGATTCCCCGCTCGCGTTCAATGTCCATGCTGTCAAGGATTTGATCGCGAAACTCTCTTTTGTTTATAAGCCCTGCATGCTGAATCAGCCTGTCCGCAAGGGTTGACTTGCCGTGATCAATATGTGCAATAATGCTGAAATTTCTTATATGTTCCATGATTTGATTGCTGGTTATATGTTATTCCCGGTATCTGCCTGAATCTGTCCCTTCAAAATCCGGGTTAAAGGCCGACAGATATCAGGGTTTTATCACTTCTGGTTATTATTTCACTTCCACTGGATTTTGCAATGACTGTATCTTCTATTCTTACCCCCCCCCATTTCGGCAGATAGATGCCGGGCTCAATAGTAAAAACCATGCCCCTTTGTATTTTTCCTTTTGAACGAAATGAAACCAGTGGCTGTTCGTGAACACAAAGGCCGATGCCATGACCAGTGCTGTGGTTAAAGTATCTTTTATATCCCATCTTTCCTATGTGATTGCGTGCCATATCATCTACCTCTTTCAGGAATTTTCCGCTTTTCACTGCTTTTATTGCCAGATCATGGGCCTTCTTTACAATTCCATAAATTCGTTTCTGCTTTGCTGTTGGTTTGCCCACTACAAAAGTACAGGTTTCATCAGAGCAGTATCCCTGGTAAACAACACCGTAATCAATAAGCACAAAATCCCCTTTTTCAATCTTCTTTGTTGAGGATATGCCGTGAGGAAGCGCGGACCGGTAGCCTGATGCCACTATTGTCCGGAATGCTGTGTCGTCCCCCCCCTTCTGCCTCATGCTGTACTCAAGCTCAGCAGCGATCTCTATCTCCCGAACACCGGGTTTAATAAACGGAACAACTTCCCTCAGGCTCTCAGAAGCTATAAAAGCTGCTTTTTTAAGCACTCTGACCTCCTCTGCATCCTTAACAGTTCTGAAAGAGTCAAGTTTTCCGGCATAAGGCTTAAGTGCCACAGACCCCACATTTTTTTCAAGATCTGACATTTTGGCAACTGTTAAATTCCCGGATTCAAATCCAAGTGACCTGATTTTAAGCTTCTTTATCAACCGGCCAAGCTCCCTGAATTTATCCCGGAAGGTAATGACTGAAAAACCGTTAACCTGTTCTTTTGCCTGTGTTGCATACCTGCCGTCAGTGAGAAAAAAACCTGTGCTTCTGGTGAGGACAAGTGTGCCTTCGGTTCCGGAAAACCCGCTGAGATAGCGGACATTCTCCGGGCTTGTAATGAGCATTCCATCCAGTGCCCGGTCAACAAGCTTCCATAGCTTTATCAATCTTTTTTCAAAATTTTCTGACAACATTGCAGAAGTTCGTTATTTAATCTGGAATTTGCTACGACCTCTACTGCAAAATCCGGATTTTATTGAACAAATTTTTATTGACAATCATATAATGTAAAAGTAAATTGTTTTGAAATGCCATTCATAATAGCAAAGACATTTTCATAGTCAATACTTATAAGAACAACGCAAAGGCAAAGGAGGATTATCATGGACATTAATGAACTTGCGAAACGGGTTCAGGCTCTGGAGGACATAGAGGCTATTAAACAGCTGAAGGCTGAATATGCTGATGCCTGTGATGATATGTACAACCCGGACCGCATGAGAGATCTTTTTACGGAAGATGCAGTCTGGGATGGTGAAAAAGAAGGTTTCGGAAAGTATGTTGGTCTGGATGAAGTCTGTGGATTTTTTGCAGGCGCTAAGGACAGCTTGAAATTTGGCGTCCATTTTTTTCTGCAGCCCCGTATAAAAATACTGAGCGAAACCGAAGCTGAAGGGATTTTTTATCTATGGCAGACAAGCACGATGGTAAGCGGCAAGGATATCCTGCTTGCGGGAAAAGAGTATGACAAATACCGCAAGGAAAATGGTGTGTGGAAAATGAGCCATATGGTGCTGGAGCTGTTTTATGCTGCTGATCTCAAGCAGGGCTGGAAAGATAACAAGAAAAGCGGTCTTGAATAACAATGTGTTATTAACAGCCAGTTTAAAAAGCCCATTGCAGTAGTTTTATTGCTTCGGGCTTTTTTTGGATCAGGCTGAGAAGTTTTTTCAGAGGCAAGTGGATGATGTTAATTGTAGCGACACAGACAGAATAAAGGCTTGCACTGCTATTAATTTAATAGATATGCAGACAGGTTTCAGCAAGAGCGCACTTTAAAGCGCCAGGGGCTTTTTGCAAAGATTAAAAAGCAGAATTATATGTTAATTCTGGGTGATATGGGCATTTTCTTGAAGTTGATTATCAATAAAATGAAAAAACTGCTTTTTTTTGCTTGCAATTTGATCTAAAATAAATATAATTTAAATAATTATAAAGTATTGTTGTTGTTGGAACAGAAACAGACCGTGCTTCAATAATCTGAACTCATTATTTAATGTAGCAACCAAATGTCATACAATAAACATGGAAATGAGGATTTGGTTATGCAAAAGGTTGGGATAGTACCAGGCCCCCCGGAAGCAGCAGATCAACCCAGGAAAATGCATTCCAAACCTCAAGAAGAAGTTATCCTGAAGTACGCACCCCTTATTAAGTACATTGCCAACCGGATAGCAGCACGTCTGCCGTTGCGTCTGGATGCTCAGGATCTGATTAACTCCGGGGTGCTGGGTTTGATGGATGCCCTGGAAAAGTTTGATCCTGAAAAGGGTGTAAAATTTGAAACATATGCAGAATATCGAATAAAGGGTGCAATCCTGGACAATCTCAGAGCCATGGACTGGGTGCCCCGTTCTGTCCGAAAAGTAGCTACCATGCTGGAACAGATCAACATGGACCTGGAAAAGAAGCTTGGAAGACCGGCAACTGATGAAGAAGTTGCAAAAGCCATGGATATCGGGGTTGAGAAGCTGCATAAATTAGTTAACAGGGTAAGCAAAGTTTCTGTAATCAGTCTGGAGCGGGACTCAAGGAATGATGATTCAAAAATATCCCTTCTTGACAAAATTATCAGTGAAGAAAGTTCGACTCCTTTTGAAAGACTTGATACAGAGGAACTGAAAAGCGTTCTGGCAGACAACATTGAACTCCTGCCTGAGAAAGAAAAACGTGTGGTATCCCTTTACTACTTTAAGGAACTTACAATGAAAAAAATCGGGGAAATTATGAACCTTACTGAATCAAGGGTCTCCCAAATACATACAAAAGCTGTTTTAAGGCTTCGGGGCAAACTGAAGAAGTCTTATTATGCGTAGTATTGGTACAGTATCATGCCGATTTATGAATTCTACTGCAAAAACTGCAACACAATCTTTAATTTTTTTTCAAAAAAAGTTAACACAAAAAAGCACCCCTCCTGCCCGCGCTGCAAAGGAGAATTAAAGCGACAGGTGTCCCTGTTTTCCACCATCGAGAGATCCGGAAAAGAAGCCAGTACCGGGGATATTCCCATAGACGAGAGAAAGCTTGAGAAAGCCATGAGCAGTCTTGCAGCGGAAGCAGAAAATATGAGCGGAGAAGATCCCCGGCAGGCAGCAGATTTTATGCGAAAATTTTCGGACATGACAGGAGTTAAGCTTGGAGACGGGATGCAGGAGGCACTGAAAAGGATGGAAGCAGGTGAGGATCCTGAAAAGATTGAAGCTGAAATGGGAGATCTCCTGGAAAGTGAGGAGCCTTTTTTGACCTCCGGAACAAAAGCAAAAACCAGGGGAAAAATCCCCATCAGGGATGAAACCCTGTATGAGCTATAAGCCCGCCTTTAAATAAATCCAGAAGAAACTTTTGTGGAGAACTGATTTATGTTTACTGAGAAACAGCTTAATAAATATGCTGATGTTTTAATCTGGGGATTAAGAAAAGCACGTTCAGGGAAGTATAAAAAACAGGATATTGTCATGGTTCGCTATAACCTGCCGGCATTGAAACTTGCTGAGACTCTGCAGGCAAAGCTTCTGGATATGGGGCTGAATCCTGTTGTGCGCCTTCTGTCAACTTCAGTTATGGAAAAAACCTTTTTTGAACATGCTGACAATAAACAACTGGTTTTTGAGCCGCCGGGTGAAAGAATTTTTTATAAAAATCTTAATGGAAATATATTTCTTCATGCTCCGGAATCTCTAACACATTTGCAGAACATAGATCCTGCAAAAATTGCAAAAACAGCATTAGTTAGAAAACCTTTGCGGGATATATTGTCAAAACGTGAAGAAGAGGGCAGGTTCGGGTGGACCCTTTGCTCCTGCCCCACACCTCCCATGGCAAAGCATGCCGGGATTTCCCTGAAGCAGTACACCAGCCAGGTGGTAAAGGCATGTTATCTGAACAAACCAGACCCTGTAAATGAGTGGGAGGATACTTTTCAAAACGCAAAGTCAATAAAAAAATGGCTCAACAGTCTCAGCATTAGCCACTACCATGTTGAATCAGAAAATATTGATCTGAAGGTGTCTCATGGCAGAAAAAGAAAGTGGGTAGGAATTTCAGGACATAATATTACAAGCTTTGAACTTTTCATTTCTCCGGACTGGCGAAAAACAGAAGGTGTGTATTTTGCCGACATGCCATCTTACAGAAACGGCAATTATGTAAAGGGTGTAAAACTTGAATTTAAAAAAGGCTCTGTTGTTAAAATTGATGCAGAAAAAGGCAGAAGGTTTGTTGAAAAACAGCTTGCCATGGACAGGGGGGCAAACAAACTGGGAGAGTTTTCATTAACAGACAAAAGGTTTTCAGCAATTGATACTTTCATGGCTGACACACTGTTTGATGAAAATTTCGGAGGCAGGTACGGTAACTGCCATATTGCCGTGGGTGCTTCCTATTCGGATACATACAGCGAAAATCCCGCAGGATTGACAAAAAAGCTGAAGCAAAGGCTGGGTTTTAATGATTCAGCACTACACTGGGACCTGGTAAATACAGAGAAGAAAACCGTAACCGCATATCTGACAAGCGGAAAAAAAATGATTATTTATGAGAACGGAAAGTTTAAGTGTTGAAATGGCCGGCCCCTGTTTTATCAATCTTTGTTTTCCATAAGCCTGGCAACAGCTCCTACCTTTGCCTCAAGATTCAAAATAAAGGGTGCCCTTTTCTGTATATGGTTTGGCTGTGAATCATATTCGTCAGCAGTAATTTTTTCAACCACTCTTTTACTGTCCCCGTTATATTCTGTAAGGCAGTCTGCAATCATGTTTTTATAATCTTCTGCTGCCTTTAATGACTCTGCCAAAAATATTTCAGCATCTTCACCTGTTAAAATTCCATTGTGTGCAACAGCCAGGGCACGGGGTTTAAGGCCGATAATTTTTTTCAGGGAGCTTACATAGTCTTCATAACTTGTCAAAAACGGACTGTGCATGAACCCATCTTCAAAAACACCTGCGGATTCACCGGTGAACACTATGCCGTCATCAGGCAGATAATAGCTGAGACAGTCCCTTGTGTGTCCGGGGGTTGACATGACTTTAAAAAATTCCCTGTCACCCAGTTCAAGGGTATCAGCATCATCAAGTTCAATATCAACACAAATGGCTTCAAAACTGACATCCTCTCCCTTCAGGTCATCCTTCATCTCCTGTTCATACTCAGCATTCAAACGTTTTATCAGGGCTATGGCATTTGGCCTTTTAAGGATATGGGCTGCCTGTAAGCTGGCAGCAACCTTTACCCCCTGTATATTTCTAATCAGATATGGAGTTGCACCACAATGGTCAAAGTGGGCGTGGGTAAGTACTATTAACAGCGATTCCAGGTTTTGAAAATGGCCTTTTACTTTTTTCAGGTAAAGGGGGCCAAAAGCTGACACCCCGGGGTCGATAAGAACAGGCTTTCTGCTGCAGTATAAAAATGCGGGAATGTGTCCGTTTCCTATCATTAAAACATTTTTGTATTGATCTGAAAATTTAAATAACATTTTTTTTCGTTTCATGGCAGAATCTTTTCCTGTAACAATTTTTCAGTTAAATATTCGTTGACTCATAATTAAAGGTAACCGAGGTGGGGGGATATTAAGAAAGAAGCCCTGTGTCATAGAGAAGGTTCGCAAAGGGTATTAAATATGATTTCAAGTTTTGATTCAACATTTTTTTAAAGAGAAAAGGGGTTGAAAGACAAAGGAGTCGAGATTGGGGAGTTGTTTGGACTGAGTTATTCTGCAGTTTGTGGATGGAGTTGAAAGGATCGCCGCCTAAACTCCTAAACACAACATTTGACAATAACTCCTGCTTCAACCGGGATTTTTGAAAGACAAACATCTGAAAATGAGATATAATAAAATTAAGGATATATTCAAGATATGCCTCCATGCCTTTCCAAAGGGACTGTTACTGAGAAACGGCTAAAGGTTTGCGAATGGAAGGGCCATTACGTCAGAGCCAAGAGGAAGAGTTATATTGCCTGGATGTACTACGTACCCTGGCATTACCCTGTCTCCCAAGTCCTTCTGGAATGTTTTGATTGCTGAAGCCATGGCCGGGCGTGGAGTGGCTGACAGCTTTACTTCGATGGGTACAAGCTTTCCGCCCGTCTCTACCAAGGTATCAACTTCCGTTCCTGCAATGGTTCGCCAGAAGTAGACGTGCGGGTCGATACCACGATGCGTAAGGGTCTTCACTATTTCAGAGAGTACAGCCGTTTCCATGATAGCGCCTCCCATGGGACCGGAAGCTGCATGTTCGGGATCCTTCAGGCCAGCGAGGTAGCATAGTATGCCTACATCCGTAAAATAAACTTTTGGTGTTTTAACGAGCCGTTTGCCGACATTGGCGAAGTATGGGTGCAATACGATCACCTGGTAAGTTGCTTCAAGCACGGAGAGCCATGCCTTTGTCGTATTGACCGCTACGCCGAGATCCCGTGCGACATCGGTCAAATTCAGGAGTTGGGCGCTTCTCGCTGCCAGGACCCGGAGGAAAGCCTGGAACTGGGACAGGTCTCCGACCTGCCTGAGTGTACGCACGTCCCGTTCGAGATATGTTTGTACATAGCTGGCATACCACAGGTTTGCATCCCTCTTGGGTTGTGCGACAAGTTCCGGGTATCCGCCTCTCAGGAATTTTTCCCAAAGCTCACGAAATGTATAGAATTTTTCCGGAGGGGACCGGCGCTTGGACTCCCATGGCAGAGAGTTCTGTGGTCTTCCCTCTGCCTCCCGCCTTGAAAGGGGCAAGAGACGAAGCATTGCGGCACGACCTGCCAGTGACTCGGTCACCTTCTCCATGAGCAAAAGGTTCTGTGAACCTGTCAACAGGAATTGCCCGTTCTTGTGCCGGTCAGCGTCGATCTTCTCTTTTATGTAGGGAAGCAGGTCGGGGGCGTACTGTACCTCATCGAATATAACTGGAGGCGGGTACATTTCAAGGAAGCCGCGTGGGTCCTCCCTGGCAGATACCCGGACATCCGGTGACTCCAGGGAAACGTACCGGTAACGCTTTCCGAATAGATGCTGCAAAAGCGTTGTTTTGCCGGATTGGCGCGGCCCTGTCAGTACCACAGCTGGAAATTCAGAGGCAGCTTTTTTCAGGACCAGCTCCAGCGATCTTTTTATATAAGTTGAACGCATGATTAATCTCTCTAATGAAAATTATGCATTTAAAATGCAAAATGTCAAGTAAAAACCGGGAAACTCATGGTTGGTCTTCTATTTGTGTCCCGGCATGCTAATTTGGGGTGAAAACAGGGCAATAATGCGCTTATGGTAAGATTTTCTCGTGAGGCAATACGAGGGTCAAGTTGACTGACGTCAACACGGGCGGGAATTTTAATTGTTGCTCATCAAGTCTCTGTTTGGCCTTTGCATACAACTATATAAGTCAAACGGTGACTCTTTTCTTTTATCTATGAGTCAATTCGCAGATGTTACCTGTTGGAGAAAACAGTTGACTGGCGCAAATATTTAAGGAAAACTGAGGACAAGACCCTGATAGAAACGATCATGAAAAATGCGCTGACGGGGAGGCCCTGTGGGAATGACGGGTTTATAGAACGTTTTGAGAAAAAGTTCAGACGTCGACTGAAGCCACGTACCCACGACAGACCGAGGAAGACAGTAAAATAACGGCTATAGCGCGGAATCATATGCAAAAACCTAACCGGAAATTACTGATTACTTACACCATATTAATTATTTTTATTTCGATAGCAGTATATAAAGTTTTAATGCAGATACATGCAGTTAATTTTGAATTACTATCTGGCGCGGCACATGGTGTGCTTGATGGAAAACCTCACTGGAAGGCGTATCAAAATCGTATATTAGGCCCGTATTGTGTTTATTTTATATCTATGATGGGCATATCATATTCATCTGCAATGAAAATATATATTTTATTAATGATAATTTTGCAAAATATTTTGTTTTTTTCATTAATACAAAAAACAAGAACATCGTTAGGCAATTCATTGGCATGGGTGATCATTTATTCATTTTTTTTTATTTTAGTTCAGCATCGGTGGTTTTACACATGGGATAATATCGATGCAATCATCTTTACTTTATTTACGTACGGTATTTTTAAATCTAAACCAATGTGTTATTTTGTAATTCTCTTCTGTGTAGGAATCTTGAATAGAGAAACTGCATTATTTATTGCTTTGTATATAGCAATAGACTCCTTTCATTTTAAGTCTATAACGAAATTCTATCTAATATCTACTAAAAAACTAATTACAGGAGGCTGTTTAATATTATTTGGAATAATTTATACAAAAGCTATCCGTGACTTCTTGTTTATAGGCAATCCGGATGCTTTTTCAGTTAAACATCACGAACTAATGGATAATCATATATACTTTTCAAAAAATATTGAGGAGTTGTTTTACAACAATATATTTACTGTAAACATCATAAACTCAGCATTTATTTTGGGCTCAATTATCTATTTTATGTATTCTATTAAGTCATACGTAGATTCGCAGATCAAGGCACTGTTAATATATTGTGTAATTGTCACTAATATTTTAATATTTGGCCTAATTAACGAAACCAGAACATATATTATATTAATACCGTTTATTGTTTTCTTAATAATATCCAAAGAGAATCTAACATTCACATCCATCCAGCCTGAAAAATCGAAAATCTGACTTGGTTGCCAATCGCAAATCTGGTCGGGTTTTCAAATTGAGGCAATATAAGTGGGCAACATAATGACCCCCAAACCTACCTTGGTTGACTCATTTAAACCCATCCTGTACAATGACTTGACTTATACAAGGGTTCATTCATTGATAAGAGGAAACATGCAAACAAAAACAATATGTTTTCAAACTTTGAAATTGCTTATGGTTATTGGCTTTTTTGCCGTTGGTGGTATTGGCTGTGACGACGTCGCTATGCCCGAAGATACAACCAGGGTGATTTCGTACGTTGATTTGGCAGATAGCTTTACGGATTTAGCTGCGCTTGCCATTTTGCCCAACCTTGGGGAAAAGACTGAAATGTGGTCAAGCTACTCCCGAGCAAGTTTATATGATGATACGTCGGGAGAATATAAGAACTGGAGCCACAACATAGACGGACTTGGCTATATTCGCAAAGAAGGTAATGGCTTTGTTATTGCGGAAATGAAAGGCCCGGGCTGTATAAAGCGTATCTGGTCAGCATTTCCCGGAGATGGGCATGTTAAAATTTACTTGGACGGTAAACTTAAACCCGCCGTAGACTTGCCATTTTCTGAATATTTTGACGGCTCCCAATCCTCTTTCAATTTTCCTCAGCTTGTTTACACTTCAGCTGAAGGGGCGAACAACTATGTGCCAATTCCCTATCAAAAATCCTGCAAGATTGTAGCTGAACCGCAATGGGGTCTCTATTATCACATTAACTATACCAGCTATCCGGCAGGAACAAAAATTCCAACCTTTCAAATGAATCTTGGTCATGAAGAGCTTGGCAGCTTAGAAAAAGCAAACAACTTTTTTGACCAACAAATGGGGGAGAGCCCTTATCAAAAACAAGACGAGGATGTAAGCATTACAAACAAAATATTAATCGAAACCGGGCAAACCGTCTCCTTAGCTGCTATTTATGGTCAATATGCTATCAAAGCGATAAAGATAAAAACGATTTCTAACGAAAATGTAACAAAGGATCAGGAGCGCATATTGCGGAAGCTCGTACTGCAAATCAAGTGGGATGGAGAGACAGACCCGAGTGTGTGGGCCCCGCTCGGAGATTTCTTTGGAACAGCACCAGGGATTAACACATACCGTACGTTACCTGCGGGAATGACTCATGAGGAATTTTACTGCTACTGGTATATGCCTTTCAGTGAAAGTGCTCAGCTTGAAATCATTAATGAAGACGATCAAGCCCATACCTTGGAATTTGAAATTATTTATGGCGAAATCAATCAGCCAATTAAAACCCTCGGACAATTTCATGCTAAATGGCATCGTGATGTCTTTCCGATAGAGGACATCTCCCGCTGGCCGGACTGGACGTTACTGAAAACGCAGGGAAAAGGCAGATTCGTTGGTATGATGTTGAACGTATGGAATCCCAGAGCTGGTTCCTGCATGGACGGAACATGTGGTGAAGGCGGCGCCTGGTGGGGAGAGGGTGATGAAAAATTTTTTATAGACGGAGAAAATTTCCCTTCACTTTTCGGAACTGGCACTGAAGATTATTTTGGATATGCTTGGGGTATGCCAGCCTTTTTTGAAAAAGCCTTTCACAGCCAGTCAAGGACATCCGTCGATAATAAAGGATACATAACCCTTTGCCGATGGCATATTTCCGACAACATTCCCTTTCAGGAAAATTTTGATGGATACATCGAAAAGTATTGGCCAAACGAGTGGCCCACGCAATACTCCTGCATGGTTTACTGGTATTTGTCACCTGGTGGCATGGACCCCCATCTGCCTGTCCCTGTTGAAGAACGTTATGGGTATGAGACTCCGTATTAATATTCGGTCAGCATAGATAGTTGAAAAGGGTCACCGTTTGGCCTTTGCATACAACTATATAAGTCAAACGGAGACTTGACCCTTTTCTTGCCCAGGAAAATGGACTCCCGTTGTAATTTATTCCGATCTATCGGGGCGGGAGTGACATGTTTTGGTCTCGATATTGAACAAAACAACAGTATTTTGATTGTCTCTAATAGTTTACATTGAAAAAAATTAACTGTACATGCTTTGGGCAACAGACCGTCAGGATATGATCCCAGGTCTTCGATAAATAAATCCGGCAGATAAAAATTTTTTATGACAGACATATCATGTAATTCAGGAACCAGCAGGCCAAACCCGGAACTTGTATTTTTTGATTTTGGAGGAGTTCTGGCAGAGGAGGGCTTCAGGAATGGAATGGTTGCAATTGCAGAATTGAACGGCCTTCCGCCCCGGGAATTTTACAAAAAAGTGGTTGATATTATTTCTGAAAATGGTTACCTGACCGGAACTTCAGACGAAAAAACATTCTGGCAGACACTGCGTGATCTGTTTGGGATAAAAGGTTCTGATGAGTATCTTCGAACGGAACTGCTCAAGCGCTTTGAAATACGGCAATGGATGATTGATGCTGTCAAAGAGCTGAAAAAGCATAACATATGCAGAGCAATATTAAGCGATCAGACTAACTGGCTCGATGAACTGAATGCGAAGCATGATTTTTTCAGATATTTTGACAGGGTCTTTAACAGTTACCACTTGGGAAAGGGTAAACAGGACCCATCAATTTTTGATGATCTGCTCGCTGTCATGAATACCCCTGCCCACAGAGCACTTTTTATTGACGACAACAAAGGCCATATTGAAAGGGCAAAACAGAGGGGTCTTAACACCATTTTTTTTATTGACAGAAAGACATTTGAACAAGATTTTGCCTGTTTTTTCCCATGGCTGCAACACAGATAGGGGCTTATAACTGCCTTTTGGTTTCATTATCGAATCAACCTGCTTGTTTCCTTTTCAAATATTCCATTCCAGGCAGGGGGTGGTTTAACAAGCCAGTTCATTGGCTCTTTTTTAACCGGATGTTCCAGCCCCAGACAATAGCAGTGCAGAGCAATGTTTTTACCGTCAAACTGCTCCTTTGCACCATATCTAAGATCACCCAGCACCGGGAAGCCCATATGCGCCAGCTGAATACGAATCTGGTGCGGCCTTCCGGTTTTCAGTGTAACATCCAGCAGGCTGACATTGTTTTTTTGTGCCACTGATTTCCAGGACATCTCTGCGCAAAGGGCCTTTGGGTGGGACTGGCCTACAATACGGACAATTCGGTTTTCCTTTAAAATATGATCTGCACACAGGCCGTGCCCCTGACAGGTGCCTTCAACCAGCGCAATGTATTTTTTGTGTACAGTGTTGATCCGAAACTGTGTGGACAGCCTGGCTGCAGCTTTTGAGGTTCTGGCAAGTACCATTATCCCGGAAACAGGGCGGTCAAGCCTGTGAACAAGCCCCAGGTATACATTGCCGGGCTTGCTGAATTTCTTTTTTAAAAAATCCCTGGCCAGAGAAAGAAGGTCAGCATCTCCGGTTTCATCCCCCTGTGCAAGGAGACCAGGGCTTTTATTTGCAACAAGCAGGTGATTGTCAAGATAAAGCAGATCAAGTTTCATGAATTAATTTTACAGTTTAAATTTCCCTGAAAACAGCTTCAGCCTGTTCTGTATAGCTTCCATCTGTATTATACAATACCATGGGCGGAACTGTTTTTGCTTCTGTTCCGGCGGCCTTAACTCCTTCCACAAGTATCATGGCAGCATGACTGCCAGTTTTTGAATGAACAAACTGAAGCGTTTTTGGTTCAATGTTTTTGCATCTCATCTCTACAATCAGATCCACGATTCTGGAGGATGTATATACAGCAATAAATTTTCCGGCTTGTCTTAATAGAAAAGCTGCAGCTGATATGAAGTCACGAAGCGTTCCATGCAGTTCATGGCGTGCTATTGCACTCTGTCTGTCAGGGTTGATCCTTCCTGACCCGGCCGGGTAAAAAGGCGGGTTTGTTATAACAGTATCAAAGCTTTCAGGAGAAAAACAGGTTGAGATTTTTTTTATATCAGCATGAACAATTTTTACTCTGTCCGTGCAGTCATTATACAGAAGATTCTTTCCTGCCAGTTCTGCAAGATCTTTCTGGATTTCCACACCTGTTATTTCAAAGAATTTTTCATGCCTGGCTAACACAACAGGAAGGATCCCGCTTCCGGTTCCAAGATCAACAACTGTTCCTGCGGCTCTTTTAATGGCAAACCAGCCTAACAGAATTGAATCAATGGAAAAGCGGTAGCCCTGCTTTTTCTGAAACACCCTGACTTTTCCTTCAAAAAGCTCGTTCAGTTCAATGTCTGTCATGATGTTTTTATTAATATCCATTTTGAGAATGCAGTATTTTCTTTACACGGAATAAAAATAAAGATAATTTATGTTGCTGTGCATGTCAATGCTAATACTGCATGGCATTTTAACCTCTTTAACCAGACCCTCATGAAGAAAATTATTCTTGGGACTGCCGGGCATATTGACCATGGAAAAACAACACTTATAAAGGCCTTAACCGGCACTGATTGTGACCGGCTGAAGGAAGAAAAAGAGCGCGGTATTACCATCGAACTTGGTTTTACATCGCTCACACTTCCCAATGGTCACAAGGCAGGGATTGTTGATGTTCCCGGTCATGAAAAATTTGTGAAAAACATGGTGGCAGGTGTGGGGGGCATAGATGCTGTTATAATGGTGATTGCTGCTGACGAGGGTGTAATGCCCCAGACACGGGAACACCTGGATATATGCAACCTTCTTTCCATCAAAATGGGAATTATTGCCCTTACAAAGGCTGATCTTGTTGATGACGACTGGATAGAACTTGTGACGGAGGAGATCCGCAGCACTGTAAAGGACAATTTTCTTGAAGATGCTCCTGTCATACCCGTGTCATCTGTTACCATGTCAGGATTTAAAAACCTGCTGGACGAGCTTGAACACCTGGTCTCTGATATCAGTGAAAGACCCTCGTCAGGAATAATGCGTCTGCCGGTTGACCGTGTTTTTTCCATGAAGGGTTTTGGAACGGTAATTACCGGAACGCTTTTAGCTGGAAAAATAAAGGTGGGAGATGATGTTGAAATCCTGCCTGGAAAAATCAGGAGTAAAGTTCGCGGTGTTCAGGTTCACAACCAGCTGGCTGAATCAGTATCAGCCGGCCTTAGAACAGCCTTGAATTTTCAGGGCCTTGAAAAAAAGTTGTTAAACCGCGGAGATGTTGTCTCCTTTCCGGGAACAATAGTGCCAACCAGGAGAGTTGACGCATGGTTTAACCACCTGAAAAGTGCTTCAAGGCCTTTAAAAAACCGAACCAGGGTACGCTTTCATTCAGGAACATCAGAAATTTTCTGCAGAGTTATATTGCCGAACAGCAATGAGATTCTTCCCGGACAAAGCGGATTCATACATCTTGTTTTAGAAACACCGGCAGTGATTCTTCCCCACGACCGTTATGTTCTCAGGAGCTACTCTCCTGTTGATACTGTAGGGGGGGGAGAAATACTGGACAACCTTTCTCCAAAACAAAAGAGGTTCTCTGACAGTACCATTCACCGCTTTGAAATTCTTAAAAGCGGAGATGTCACGCAAGCCCTGCTTCTTTTCTGTAATGAGGCAGGACCACAGGGGCTTGAGTTCAGTCAGATACTTGCCCGTTGCGGGCTTGAAGAAAAAAAACTTGCTGGACTCATGGACAGTATGATTTCCCGCGGGCTTATTGTTATGTTCAGCAAAAAGCCCCGCCAGATTTCCATTCCCGGTGTTATAAAAAAACTCAAGCAGGAGTTGTTAAGTCAGCTGAAAGCCCATCATGCCAGACATCCCCTTAAGCAGGGTCTTTTGAAAGAAGAACTCAGGATAAAACTTCCAAAGGAGATGAACCCCAGGCTTTATTCCTTTATAATTGAAGAGCTTGTGAAAAAAAACATGATTAATATAACCAGGGAGTTTCTGTCCCTGCCGGAGCATAAACCTGTTTTAAAAGACAGCCAGAAAAATCTCAGGGACAATATTTTTTTACTATATAAAAATGGCGGTCGTACCCCTCCGACCAGAAAGGAGCTGATTGAAAAGCTGAAAGTTCAGTCAAAGGCAGCTGACAGCATCCTTGGCATCCTTGTGCGAGAGGGTGGTCTTGTGAAACTTAATGAGGAGATTTTTTACGAGGCTGGAGAACTGAACCGGCTTGTGGGGGAGATTAAAGATCAGATGGAAAAAAACGGTGAAATTACAATTAAAGACTGCAAGGATGTGACAGGCCTGTCACGTAAATTTATGATACCTGTTTTTGAGTATCTTGACAGGTCAAAAATTACCCTCAGAATGGGAGATAAAAGGGTTTTGCGGAAATAGAAAAAACGGATGATTAAATTTTGATTTCCCCTTTTCCATGCCTGAGAATTTGAAATTCATTACCTGTCAAATCAACAATTGTAGATGGTTCTGAGACCAGAATTCCTGTGTCCAGGACAAGGCTGATCTCCTTTCCGAAATAATCGTGAATAGCCTCCCCTGAATTCAAAATTGTGTCCTGCCACAGAGGAACGCTGGTAGAAATGAGCGGATTGCCCAGTTCCTCTGTCAGTGCTTTGCAGATATTGCTGTCAGGAACCCGTATCCCAATCTCTTTACGGTTGTAAAGCATGAACTTGTTCACCTCTTTTTTTGCAGGAAGAATAAATGTATAAGGCCCTGGCAGATATTTGTTCATGAGACGATATGCCCTGTTTGAAACTTTTGAATAGTATGAGACTTCATTTAAATCCGGGGATATGAAACTCAGAGGGGTTTTTTTATCCATTTTTTTTATCCGGTAGAGTTTTTCAAGTGCTTTTTTATTGTGAAGATCACAGCCCAGACCATAGAGAGTGTCTGTTGGATATACAATCAAATCACCGGATGTTATTACCTCAACCGCCTGTTTTATGATTCTGGGTTGAGGGTTTTTTTCGTAGATACGGATAATCAATGTTTTTCCCTGTAAGTGCCGATCGATTTAAAATCATTTACTGTCAATTTTTTCCAGTTTGTAAAGAAGCGTTCTTCTTCCTATACCAAGCAGCCTGGCTGCTTTTGACTTGTTGTTTTTTGCTTCTTTCAGCGCCCTCTGTATGAGCCTGTTTTCGGTTTTTTCCGAAACTTCTTTCATGGTTTTTTTATAATTCAGGCTGTTTTCAGGTATGAAAACTTTTAATTCTGACGCGGCCTCATCCCCTGCCATGGAAAGATCGTCAGGGCCTATTATCTCACCGGTGGAAAGAATTACTGCCTGCTCTACAATATTTTCCAGTTCCCGTACATTTCCCTTCCAGGGCGCATCAATAAGAAAATCAAGGGCATCCCTTGAAAACCACTTTTCTCCAGCATCGTGTTTTTTGCGGTAAATCTTTAAAAAATAATTTGAAAGAAGAGGAATGTCTTCCCGGCGCTGTCTTAGCGGGGGCAGTTTTATTTCGACTACCTTCAGCCTGTAATAAATATCCTCCCTGAATGTAGCCTTTTTAATCTCCTCTTCAAGTTTTTTGTTTGTTGCTGAGACCACCCTTACATCAAGCTTTATCGTCTTGCTGCCTCCAACTCTTTGAAATTCTCTTTCCTGCAGAATGCGCAGTATCTTTGCCTGTGTTGTGATGGCCATGTCACCTATTTCATCTAAAAAAATTGTTCCGCCATTGGCAAGCTCAAATTTGCCTGCCCTTTTTTCAACCCCTGTTGCCACACCCTTTTCAATTCCAAACAGCTCGCTTTCAAGAAGGGTGTCTGGCAGGGCAGCACAATTAACAGTAACAAAAGGTCCGTCTGAACGCTGACTGCTGTAATGAAGGGTGCGGGCTATAAGCTCTTTCCCTGTTCCGCTTTCGCCTGTTATAAGCACATTTACTTCAACGCCCGCAACTTTTTCCACTTTTTTCAGAACATCCGTAAAATTTTTGCTTAAGCCGATAATGCGGGCAGGAGAAAATTTTTCTATAAGTTCCTTTTTCAGGTTTGCATTTTCCATTGCAAGCCTGTCTTTGGCCTCCCGCAGTTTCTCGTAAAGCCTGGTGTTTTCAAGGGCAGCAGCGGATGAATTTGCTATAATAGAAAGTATTCTTTCCTTGTCAGCATTAAATGAGTCAGGGATGCTGTGGCTGAGGTTAAGCACTGCAATGACCCTTTCTCCGACAATAAGGGGAATGCTCATAAGAGATCTTATTTCGACAGTGGAATTGTTGTTGGATAAAAAGCGCTCCTCGCAGAGCACGTCCTGCACAAGGATTGATTTCCCGTACCGTGCCACGTGGCCGGCAACTGATTCACCGATCCTGAAACCGGGTGTTTCAGATGCGTTATCTATGAATTTTGTTTCTTTATCATAGGGGCCTTTTGCTGCTTTTAATACAAGGCTGCCCATTTCCTCATTAACAATCATGAGAGAACAGTTGTCAGGGTCAAGCTCCTGCTGAATTATTGCAACAATTGACTTACAGACAGAAGAAAAATCCGTTATGTCCTTAAGTGCATCTCCTATGCGCCTGATAAGAGAAAGCTCCTCGATTTTTTCAATGTATTTTGTATTAATGTCCGAAAGGGTTTTTCTGCAGGCATTTCTTTCCCTGACAAGGTCTTCAGCATTTAATGATTTTTTCATGTTTTCACAAGCTTCAAAATAAAAATATTAAACAGGACAGGGCGTTTCAGTCCTTGCAAGATAGAGAAAATATAGCACATGGAATTTGTTTGTTCAAGGCACACCGCAATGCAGGGTGGGGGCAAGTCAATTACTGGAAAGTGCCGAGATGTTCCCGGTGGGAAGTCCTAACTCCCATGCTTTCAAGACTCTTCGAAGAATCTTGCCATCTTTGCCTTTGGGCAGGCTTTCACAGAAGTCTATGTCCCCTGGAACAGTGTCAGGAGAGAGATTGTTCCGGACATAGGCTAAAATTTTCTTTTTAAGAAGCTCGCTTGGTTTGTAACTGGATTTTAAAGAGATAAAGGCCTTTATTTTTTTTGCTTTATCCAGATCAGGAACTCTGACAACACCTGCTTAAGCTACGGCAGGGTGCAGCTCAAGAATATTTTCCACTTCAGCTATGGCTATCCTGCCGGCTGACATTATAATAACATCATCGGAACGGCCCTGATAAAAGAAATAATTATCCTGATCAACAAAAGCAGTATCGTCTGTCATAAACCATGACTGCCTGCGGAAATACTGCTGATACAATTCGTTTTCGCCCCATATTCCCCGTGCCATGGAAGGCCAGCCAGCCTTCAAGGCAACTGCACCCATGGTAAACGGGGAAACCTCTCTGCCTTCCTGATCAAGTATTGCAGCTTTCATCCCGGGCACAGGCTTTCCGAGGTATCCTGGCTTCAGAGGCAGGCACAGGAAGTTGGCTATGGTAATCATGCCGGTTTCTGCAGTCCACCAGGTATCATAAACAGGCAGTCCGAATATTCGCATTATGCCATATATGACATTAGGGAACAGAGGCTCAAGAACACTTAACATATGCCTGAGGCTCCTGAGGTCAAACTTTTCCGCAGTTTCCTCCCCTGCATCTATGAACATTTTATAAACTTCAGGCACTGTGTATAATACTGAAATACGATTTTCTTCGATATGCTGATAAATTTCCTCCATACTGTTGAGCTTGCTTGTTACAAAATTTTCAATTCCGCAAAGCCATGGTGCAAAAGCACTGTAAACAACATTCATAAGCCATCCAGGTCGGGCCTGGGTCCACATTACGTCCCCATCCTTCAAATCAAGAACCCATCTGGAAGTCATAAGATATCCACGCATGGAGTCATGGGGATGCAGGAGTCCTATGGGGCTGCCGCCCTGTCCTGATGTGTATATTAAAAACAGGGGATGATCTTTATCCACCCACTCAATTTCAAGCTCCTCTGAAGCATCAGCCATGCCCGCGTCCCATAAAACTTCACCCTCTTCCAGCCCGGACCCATCATTGCCAATGATAATAATATTTTCCAGATCCGGGAGCTCTTCTGCGGGAACGCGTGCCTTGTGCCTTGGGGTTGTTATCAGAACCTTTCCCTGTCCGTTAAGCATTCTGTCCTTTACTGCCCCCTCCCTGTAATCACTGTAAAGCGGGGCAATTATTGCTCCGATTTTAGCACATCCTGCCATGGCTACATACAGCTCAGGGATCCTTGGCAGAAACATGAAAACCCTGTCTCCCTTCTCAACACCAAGTGTGCGGAGAAAATTTCCAAACTTATTGGAAAGGGTTTTCATCTGCCTGTAGGTGATATTTTCCCTCCTGTTTCTGTATGAATAAATAATGCAGTTAAGCCCGGCTTTCTCAGGGTTTTCAGCGTGCCGGTCAATGGCCTCGTAGGCTATGTTCAGTTTGTGGGTGGTTGACCATGAAAACTCTCTGTTTACTTTTTCCCATGAAAAGCTCTTATATGCCTCTTCATAATTTTTCAGGTTGGCATTTTCAGGCCGGGGATTTATCTTGTTTTCAAACATTGTTAAAGCATTTCCAGAAAGGTTTAATTACATCAATTACTTTCCGTATAATTTCAGACACGTGTGTTTTGTCGCCCCCCCTTTTTTTTATTGTTATTTTTAAATCCTGTGGAATGCTTGAGCTCATGGTCTCAAGAACTGCTTTTGCGGATTTTCTCATGGCTCCCTGATCATAGCCTCCCTCAAGCAGAAACACAGCTTTTCCATCACAGGTTTTGTCTGCGATTTCAAGAACCATATCGCTTAGAAAAGCATATCCGTATTCCGTAGCCCTCATTCCGCCGATCGGGTCATCATAATGTGTGTCAAATCCTGCTGATACAAGAACAACCTGTGGCTTAAATTCAAGAGCAACCGGCTTGAGAATTTTTTTGTAAATCTCATAAAAATCACTGTCATTTTTCTGAGGTGAAAGAGGAACATTTATCGTAAAACCTCTCCCCTCTTTAATGCCAATTTCGTCAATAGCTCCTGTTCCGGGGAAAAAGGGAAACCTGTGAGTAGAAAAAAGCAATACTTCTTTTGTTTTTTCAAAAATATGCTGGGTTCCGTTGGGATGATGGAGATCCCAGTCAACAATCAGGATGCGGTTAAGACCAAACTGCCTGCGGGCATATTCTGCTGCAAGGGCTGTATTGTTGAAAATACAGAAACCCATCTGTCTGTTTCGCTCAGCATGATGTCCGGGAGGCCGGACCAGGGCAAAAGCATTATCAAGCTTGCCTGTCATCACGGCCTTTACTGCTTCAAATGCACCACCAGCTGCCAGGAACGCTGCTTCCCAGGTCTGTTCTGAAGTTACTGTATCCGGGTCAAGATAGCGCAGGGGTTCTCCCGCAGTATCCATGATTTTTTCTATATAATCCGGAGTATGGATCATCTCAAGCTCTTCAAGAGTTGCAAAGCGGGGTGGAATAAGTGTAAGCCTTTTGTTCAAACCCTCTCTGTCGATCATGTTGTAAATTGTTTCAAGACGTTGCGGTGTCTCAAAATGATGTACCCCTGTCTTGTGGTTCAGATACCTGGCGTCACGAACAATCCCTGTTTTTTGCAAAGGCTGTTTCCTTTAAATTTGATTTTCCGATATTTTCTTTTTCCACCTCCCCTGTATCCATTGTATAGATATGGGAGCGGCAGGCATTCAAGATAATATCAGCCGTTCAAGTTCTGATTATAGCGAACCATATTAAATAGACAAGGCTTTTTAAGTCCTTTACCCCTGATTTTCCTTTTGACAAAAGCCCCTTTTCTGGTATATATAAAAGCTTACTCTGTTTGGTATACAAGAGTCTTTCTTTTGTCAGCATTAGGCTCTTATCTGCATAAGTGGGGCTGTAGCTCAGCTGGGAGAGCGCATGACTGGCAGTCATGAGGTCGACGGTTCGATCCCGTTCAGCTCCACCATAAAAACAGGAAAAGGTCCGCTCATGTGATCGGACCCTTTTCTGTTTTTATATCTGGAACTTGATGGGGATCGAACCCTTAGCAAAATCAACAAAGTCGGAAGGTGAGCCTGGCTTGAGTTTGCCGAAAGGTTCATCCTGAGTGCAATACATAGAAATCCCGAATGCTTTTCGTTCCGACTTGATGGAATGGAAACCGTCAATTTTAATTCAGCTAATATCTTTCAAAATCACCTGAATTGTTTTGGCTAATGATTTAATTTTGTTTTCACAGATATCATAGATTGCTTCCGCATTCACATCTGCATAGTGATGAGATATAATATCCCTTAGTCCTTTCGCTTTCTTCTACTCTATTTGGGGGTATTGTTGTAGTATCCTGTTTTCTGTAACTTTATCAAAATTTTTCAAGCTCTCACCAATTACAATCAGCTGCATGCAAATTGCGTCGAGCTTTTCTTTCCCGGCAAAACTGTTTGTGAAATCATCTACACTATTCACAGGCTCAAACCGTTTAGCAATTATATCTACTGCATTATAAATTTGATTTAATATTTCTCGGGCGAGCTCTTTGTCATACATAAAAAGCCTCCGCATCAATTCGCTTTTTCAAAAAGGCATTCATTTTTTCTCTGTAACTAACAACATCTACCGAGGTCTGCAGTTTTTCCTCCAGTTCCTGCTTGATGCCGATTATTTCAAACAAGTCCTGTTTTGTTAGCTTAACGACAACATCAATATCACTGTTCTCGATCTCATTATTTTTTGCAACAGATCCAAAAATCCCAAGACTTTCAATATGATATTTACTTTTATTTTCTTCTTTGAATTTTTTTAGATAATCGATGATTATTTCTCGATTCATCATTTCTCCTTACATAATTGACTCTACATATTAATAACATAAAAATATAATTTCAACGAGAGATTCTGTTCTATCCGTTATTATTACCCTTTTCAGATAATCTCTTCAAAGAATAAATACCATCGAGTCCTCCAACCCGCTTGGGGACCTTTGCTTTTGTAGGTTCAAACAACCAATTAAACCGCTGCATGTTCTTCTGTACAAACTTTTTGGTCCCGATAATCCCCGAATCGGTAAAATAGCGGGTCCGGTAAGCAAAGCGATCCGTGCGGGTCAGCTCAAAGTCCTTTGCCTGCTCTTTTTCCAGCACCGCCTGTTCGATCTTTGTCCTCGTTCCGGTATCCATGACACCGGTCTCATACACAAACTCTCGGTATTTCCTCAGCCGTTGCCTGTCCGTCATCTTTCCGAAATGTCTGAGACCAAAATCAAGTGATAGAAATCCGTCTTTGTTTACGGTCTGCGCGTGATAGCCCAGGCTGTTCCAGCGGTAGTCTTCCGGTTTTTTAACGATTCCGGCCCGTACCGGGTTCAGGTCAATATAGGCCAGGCAGTTTATCAGGGTATCGCCGTTTTCAACAATAACGCTTTTAAACCGCTCGCCCCAGAAAAATCCCCTGCGACCATGGCGCTTGTTGTAAAAGCGTGAAAAGCTCTGTTTTATTTCCTTTATGAATTCCGATAGATTAGCCCATTTCTGCCGGTAAAAAGGCAAGTGTCCTTCACAAAACTTTCGTTCATCTCCGTAAAAATCAACATGGCGCTTTTTTATCTCCTTATCTGCAAGATGATCATAGGGAAACATGCGCACCAGCAGGTGGAAGTGATTTCCCATGCAGCAAAACCCGATCACTTCGACAAAGTACAGACGACTTAACTTCTTAATAATACTTAATAAATAGTCTTTCTCTACATCACCCATCGGACAGCCCTCCAGGGCCGTGCGGGACATCACATGATAAACCGCCTGCTCATCCGGAATAATAAATCGTGGTGTACGGGCCATGTTTTATCTCCTGCGTTTGAGTATTAAACAATTTAAGAATAACCATAAACCAGGTTGTAAAGTCTATCAAGTATTATTTGCCTGTCCCCTTTCATCCTTTTAAACTATTTTAAAAAAAATAATAAAATATAAATATAATTTAAAAAGTTCTGGTTTTTTCGTTAATCTTTTAATCTCAACCGCAACCCCTTCTGTTTATTGAGTTTTTTCCATTTTTGCACAATTATTAAAATTAATCTTTTATTAATCTTTGACTTAACACCTGCAAGCAAACTTTTCCCATCCTACACACCTATATTAAAAAATGTTGCAACATCTGCTTTTGGGGAGAGGTTCACTTGTTTTGTTGCCTAATCCCACGAAAATGACCGACGAATCCCATTTAAAGTGACCAAAATCATTTCATTCAGAGACCTTAAATTTAACAAGCATCAGTCATGTAACAGAGCATACAAAAAGCGGTCATTTTGCACAAGATTTTTCCTTT